>JAFDXA010000119.1 GCA_018268185.1 Bacteroidota bacterium | reverse complement strand
TTTCTTCGTCAATATCGTCGTAATCGCCGCCGTTAGCGTCGTCTTTCCGTGATCAACGTGTCCTATCGTACCAACATTCACGTGCGGCTTCGATCGTTCAAATTTACTCTTTGCCATGTCCTGTTCCTTTACACTCTCAACAATTCGATTATTTTTTATTAATTATCGCTTCCGCTACATTTTTTGGAGCTTCTGAATAATGTTTAAACTCCATAGAATATGTTGCTCTACCTTGCGTAGCAGATCTTAAGGCCGTAGAGTAACCAAACATCTCCGCCAATGGGACCTCAGCTCGGATTACTTTGAATCCTGGAACGTCCTCCATACCCTGTATCATGCCTCGTCGTGATGACAAATCCCCTACTACATTTCCCATAAAATCTTCAGGAGACTCCACTTCCACTGCCATCATAGGTTCCAATAACACTGGATTAGCCTTGCGCATGCCATCTTTAAAGGCAATTGATGCGGCCATTTTAAATGCATTTTCATTTGAATCCACATCATGGTACGAACCATCAAAAAGAGTAACCTTAACATCCACTACGGGATATCCCGCCAACACTCCGCTAGGCAATGTTTCCAACAACCCTTTTTCTACAGCAGGTATATATTCGCGCGGAACTGATCCACCCTTTATTTCATCTACAAATTCAAATCCTTTACCCGCTTCATTCGGCTCCATTCTCAGCCAAACATGACCATACTGACCTCGTCCGCCTGACTGCTTAACAAATTTTCCTTCAATTTCCACGGATTTTCTAATGGCCTCACGGTATGCGACCTGTGGAGCACCAACGTTAGCCTCCACGCCAAACTCACGTTTCATTCGATCAACAATAATTTCCAGATGCAATTCACCCATTCCGGAAATGATTGTCTGGCCTGACTCTTCATCGGTTCGCACTCGAAATGAAGGATCTTCTTGCGCCAATCTATTAAGCGCAATCCCCATTTTCTCCTGATCCATTTTGGTTTTTGGCTCAACAGCAACATGAATAACCGGTTCAGGAAAATCCATTCTCTCCAATGTAATTACTTTTTGCGGATCACACAAAGTATCTCCGGTTACCACATCTTTTAAACCTACTGCTGCAGCTATATCACCCGCCCTCACTTCTTTTATTTCTTCGCGCTGATTGGCATGCATCTGCAAGATCCTACCTATCCTTTCTTTTTTACCCTTAACTGGGTTATAGATAGTATCGCCAGAAACCACAACTCCGGAGTACACCCTAAAGAAAATAAGCTGCCCCACATATGGATCTGTAGCAATTTTAAAAGCTAGCGCAGAGAATGGCTCATCATCATCCGCCATGCGCTTATCTGGTTCGCCATTCTCCTTTTCACCTTGTATCGCCACAATATCTGTCGGTGATGGCATGTAATCTATTACAGCATCCAACATGGCCTGAACACCCTTGTTTTTAAAGGCTGTACCGCACATCATGGGCACTATTTCATTATTGATAGTTCTCACCCGCAGGCCGCTCTTGATATCAGATATTTCCAAATCTCCGTTTTCAAGATATTTATTCATCAAATCTTCATTTGCTTCGGCTGCAGATTCAAGCATTTTTTCGCGCCACGACTGAGCATCGGCTTTCAAATTTGCAGGTATTTCTCGTTCCTCAAATTTCATGCCGCGACTTTCATCATCCCAGTAAATTGCTTTCATTTTTACCAGATCAACGACACCCTCGAATTTATCTTCCGCACCGATTGGAAGCTGAATTGGCACAGGCATTGCTTTGAGTCGCATCTTAATTTGCTCGTACACACGCATAAAATTCGCACCCGAGCGATCCATCTTGTTCACAAAGGCTAAACGAGGCACTTTATACTTATTTGCTTGCCTCCATACAGTTTCTGTTTGCGGCTGCACTCCGCCCACTGCGCAAAAAACGGTACACGCCCCATCCAATACACGTAACGATCGCTCTACTTCGATAGTAAAATCTACGTGACCAGGTGTATCGATTATATTGATGCGATGCTCAGGATAATTCCCTCCCATCCCTCTCCAAAAACAAGTTGTCGCCGCTGACGTAATCGTGATACCCCTTTCTTGTTCTTGTTCCATCCAGTCCATAGTAGCGGCACCATCATGGACTTCGCCCAGCTTATGCGATACACCCGTGTAAAAAAGAACGCGTTCAGTGGTCGTTGTTTTACCAGCGTCGATGTGCGCCATAATGCCTATGTTTCTATAACGCTCAATTGGAGTTTTTCTTGCCACGATTCAATGCCTTACGATTAATTCAACTTACAACTTTACTCGGAGATACAATCAACTAAAACCGGAAATGCGAGAATGCTTTATTCGATTCCGCCATTCTGTGCACTTCTTCTCGTTTCTTTACTGCGCCGCCACGCCCCTCTGCAGCCTCGGTCAACTCACCTGCTAATCTAGCATCCATTGATTTTTCGCTTCTTTTTCTAGCTGCATCCCTTAGCCAGCGCATAGCTAACGCGTTTCTTCGCACTGAACGGACCTCAACCGGCACTTGATAGTTAGCCCCGCCAACACGGCGGCTTTTAACTTCCACAATTGGCCGAACATTCGTTAAAGCTTGAGTAAAAACCTCCAGAGGATCACCCCCGGTTTTTTTCCCTATATGCTCAAGCGCACCATAAATAATTCTTTCTGCAACAGACTTCTTGCCGCGCGTCATAAGTACATTAACAAACTTTGCCAATTCAACATTGTGATATTTTGGATCAGGCAATATTTCACGCTTTGGTACTTCTCTACGTCTTGGCATTATGCTACCTCATTAATTACGCAAATTTTTTATTACATTAGCTTCTAAAATTCTGTGGATACCGAAGCAGCTTTTAAGCAGTTTTTGGCTTCTTCGAACCATATTTTGACCGCCCCTGCTTCCGATCTTTAACGCCCGCCGTATCCAGACTACCCCTGACGGTATGATAACGCACACCCGGCAAATCCTTAACACGACCGCCGCGTATCAATACTACCGAGTGCTCTTGTAGATTATGCCCCTCACCGCCAATATAACTTGTTACTTCAAACCCGTTAGTCAACCTAACCCTGGCTACTTTTCGCAACGCTGAATTTGGCTTTTTAGGCGTAGTTGTATATACCCTTGTGCACACCCCTCTTTTTTGCGGGCTGTTTTCTAACGCAGGAACACTGCTTTTTACTCGCTTAGCAACGCGTGGTTTTCGAACTAACTGACTGATTGTCGGCATTTCTGTATCCTAAAAAACTGTAACGACTTATCGCCGTTCTTCATCTAATTGCAGGTTTATTTTATTTCCTAACCAAACTCTTATTGGTATT
>JAFDXA010000118.1 GCA_018268185.1 Bacteroidota bacterium | reverse complement strand
GTTGGTAATGTCCCACTGTTAATGCTGAAGGTAGCTCCGCCAACAGCACCTGTTTGGGTAAAGGTCTGGCTGAAAGCAACTCCATTGGTGCCTGTTGTTGTTGCGGGATTTGTTACTGTGATTGTTTGACAACTGATCGCCAACGTATAGGTTGCACCGGTTCCGGTACAACCGTTGGCATCAGTCGCCTTAACAGTGATCGGAAAGCTGCCTGTTTGAGTTGGTGTTCCACTCAATACACCCGCAGTAGATAAGGTTAAACCGGTTGGCAGCGTACCGCTGTTCAAGCTGAATGTAGTTGAACCTATACCTGCGCTTTGCGTGAAAGTCTGACTGAAAGCAACCCCTGCAGTTCCAGTTGTGGTAGCAGGATTTGTTACCGTGATCGTTTGGCAACTTATTACTAAAGTATAGGTTGCACCGGTTCCGATACAGCCGTTGGCATCTGTTGCCTTAACAGTGATCGGGAAAGTTCCTGTTTGAGTTGGGGTTCCACTCAATACACCCGCAGTGGATAAGGTTAAGCCAGTTGGCAAGGTACCGCTGTTCAGACTGAAATTTGTAGTACCGACTCCGCCGCTTTGGGTAAAGGTTCTGCTCAATGAAGTTCCTGCAGTTCCTGTAGCAGTTCCCGGATTGGTAACTGTTATGGTTTGGCATGCTATTACTAATGTATAGGTAGCACCAACACCGATACAACCATTTACATCCGTAGCTTTTACTGTTATTGGGAAACTGCCTGATTGTGTTGGCGTTCCGTTTAAAACACCGGCAGTTGATAATGTTAATCCTGATGGCAATGTTCCACTGTTCAAAGTGAAGTTGGTTGTTCCTACGCCACCAACCTGTGTAAATGTCTGGCTGAAAGCAGTATTCACAGTTCCGGTAGTTGTTACAGGATTTGTTACTGTTATCGTTTGACAATTGATCACAAGATTGTAGGTTGCCCCTGTTCCTGTACAGCCATTTGCATCTGTTGCTTTGATCGTGAGCGGGAATGTTCCTGATTGTGTTGGCGTGCCACTTAAAACACCGGCACTTGATAATGTTATTCCCGTGGGCAACGTACCGCTGTTCAGGCTAAAGGTGGTTGTTCCGATTCCTCCTGATTGGGTGAATGTTTGACTGAAAACAGTATTCACTGTTCCGGTAGCAGTTCCGGGATTTGTTACGGTGATGGTCGGGCATTCAAGCGTTGTTGTCCACAAACCACGTCCATGCGTAGCCGCTGCGATGGTTCTATCTGAACTCCTGTACTGTAACATATCTGTTCTAACAACAGGGAATGTTGAGTTGGCTGTCCATACCGTAGAAGCTCCATTAATGAGGGTTGTTTCCCAAACGCCTGTTTCTGTAGCTATATAAGCCCTGGTATTACTATTTGGATAGAACATAACCCACCTTACCGGCATGTTTGGCAGGTTTCCATCAATGGCAGTCCAGCTTGTTCCCCCGTTGGTTGTAACCCATACATTACTTACGTTATAATTTGAAAAACTAACCATGAGGTTCTGATCGCTGGTTCCTGCAGCAATGCAGGAAACTGTAGCATTGGTAGGAAATGAAGCTCCCGTAATATTTGTTCCTGCTGCTCCCGATGCTACAGTATTCGCACCACTAATAGACACTACCCTTCCTGCAGCTGTGCCGAAATATACGAGATTAGAAGTATAGGGTGAAACATACACACTGCTTACCTTGGCGCTATTAAACCCGGTAATGCCCGTAACAATTGTTGCACCGGCAGGATATGAACCATTATAGTAAGTACCTGCAGCTGTTGTTTGCGCTGTGGTCCAACGGAAGAACTCACCTGCATCACCTCCGGAATAAATAACATTATTGGTATTGTCGTAGTCAAATGCATTGATGAATGTTCCAAAATCCACAGGTGATACTGCTGATCCTTTTAAAAAGTTAATGGAAGACCAGCCTGTGCCACTGTTTGTACTTCTTCTGAATCTGTTGTAAACATATGAACCATATTGGTACTGTGGCTGATCCTGATCTATATCTACAAATCCTCCATCCCCTCCGGTAACTTCCACAGAACTGCTCAAACCTGCATTATTGAATTGGTGTACACCATTGTCCTGTGCGCCGGCCAGGAAATAATTTGTTGTTGAAGGATGTATGGCACAGGAATAAAACTGTTTAATACGTAAGCCTGTATTACGATCACGGATAGTTGTTCCCTTATCTGATGAATAGTGTATTCCTCCATCACATGCAAAGAGCAACTTATTCCCATTGTCGTACCATATAATTTTGTGAATATCTGCGTGCACATATTGTGTTGTGAGCGGAGGCAATGTTGCATTGTTGGTCCAGTCAGATACTTTTGTCCATGTTGTACCGCCATTCGTTGTTTTGTATGGGTCGAGGCCGCCCACTATACAACTATTTGTAGGATCCGATGGATCTATATCAACACCCAAAGCATACCATCCCTGCCCGGCAGCCCAACCCGAAGTTGGTTGGCCTGTAGTTGCTGCCCAGTTTGCGCCTCCGTTGGTAGACTTGTAAATTGTAGGCACCTGGTTACTTCCATTGGCTGGCAGTGCATAAAGTATGTTTCCACGACATGCAATTTCGCAACGGTTAGAAAAGGATGGGAATGCCGCAACTGGTGCTGTCCAGCCGGCTGCAGAAGTAACTGTGCTTGGTATATCGG
>JAFDXA010000117.1 GCA_018268185.1 Bacteroidota bacterium | reverse complement strand
ATTGTAAGGAATATCAAAGTGGCCTGCAAAAAAAGTAAAGTGCCGATGCCAAACATATTTACGGAATTCGGTAGTTATACAGTAGGAGAGAGCATGGCACATATCTACAGTGTTATTGCAGAGAAGATGCAGAACGACAGGGAAACCTGGTACATGATCGATTCATCCTTTATCACAACACTGCCTGATACCTGGGGGATCGGCGAAAAGTTCCTGATGCTCCCCATCAATAAATGGGATAAGGAATATCATCGGGTGGTGCTTGGAGGCATCACCTGCGACAGCCATGATTATTACGATAGTGAAGAACACATCAATGAAGTGTTTCTGCCCAAAATAGAAGAGAACGGAGAGCCTTTATATGTTGGCTTTTTCCATACCGGGGCCTACCAGGACCAGATCAGTGGTTACGGAGGCATCAAGCACTGTCTTATTCCTTCGCCGAAACATGTGATCGTTGGTTATGATAAAAATGGAAAACTTACAGATTGGGTGTACGCCAAAGAACAAACGGCGCAAAGCATGTTGAAGATTCTTGGTTACATGTAATTAATAAGCCGCTGCAAAATATTGATCCGGGAAGAAATATCATTCCCGGATTTTTTTTAAGAAGGTTTTTTAAATGCAGGATCACTGTTCTGTGATTTGTTGTAGAGATAATATTTTCCGTCAACATAATTTTTCCAGTAACGACGTCCGTCGAGATCGTAGTAAAGCCTGCCGTCAAATGTCTTCTTTGCAACACTGTCGTTCACAACGATCACACGGGCAAGAGGCGGTTTCACTTTTTTAGTCTTTAGCGCAGGTGGTTTCGTTGTGGTCGTATTGCTGGTTTCTTTCCCGGAGGTTTTGTTTGCTGCGGGAGCCGTCTTCCTGCTGCATCCGGCCACTATCAAAATAAAAAGAAAGCCAGCGTAAGTCATTTTTCTGAGAGTCATGCCATTTACTATACAAGAATGCTACCAAAATCTTCAGTGGCTTAAATAATATGAAAGCCTCTCCAGGAATGGAGAGGCTTCAACCTTGAAACAAGGTAACCAACTGTATGTACACTATCTTTATTGAATACTGATCTCTTTTGTTCCGGCTTTCACGATTTCCTTTTTAGGAAGATCAAGTGAAAGAATTCCGTTTTCATACCTGGCTTTGATGTTTTCAGCGTCAATGTTTTCATCTACCGTGAAACTGCGTTTGAATGATTTGTAGCTGAACTCCCTGCGGATCAACTTATCGGTTTCTTCGGTAGTAGTTTCTTTTTTCTCTGTGCTGATGGTAAGTGTATCAGCTTCCAGCTTAATGTTGAAGTCGGCCTTTTCATAACCCGGTGCCGCAATATCCAACTGGTATTTATCAGCTTTCTCAAGGATATTAACCGGTGGAAAACCAAAGAGATCTTCTCTCACTGTTTTGTTAACTACAGAAGGAAAATCGTTGAACAGGTCTTTCATCATTCCATCGAAAGTCCTGGTGAATGGGTTGTTTACTTTTACGAGTGTCATGGCATTTATGATTTTTAGATTTTGAATTTGTTGTTCTTACAATGAACTTTCAAATAGTATTCCACCCGGTATTTCAAGGCCATAATTACAGAATCGTAAGATTTTATGGCCAAAATGACCGGTCGTCGAGATATTGCACGACAGAATGACTGAATTAAGTGCATATTGATCGAAATATTTCAATTGATAATAACCGATAACATCGTAGCTTTGTGCTTCAAAACAAAAAAAATCTGAAATATGTATCCGGAAGAAATAGTAATTCCAATGAAAGAAGAGTTAACCGAAAATGGTTTTACAGAACTACTTACACCTGGCGATGTTGAAAATGCACTGGCCGGTGAAGGAACAACACTGGTGATGATCAATTCTGTTTGTGGCTGCAGTGCCGGTACAGCACGTCCGGGAGTTTTACTGGCAGTAGCGAACGGAAGCAAGAGACCCGATAAATTAACTACCAGTTTTGCAGGTTTTGATATTGATGCTGTAAAGAAAGTACGTGAACATCTTTTACCTTACCCGCCATCATCTCCGGCAATAGCATTGTTCAAAGATGGTAAGCTTGTTCATTTTATTGAAAGGCATAACATCGAAGGAAGAAGTGCGCAAATGATCGCACAGAACCTGATGAGTGCTTTTGATCAGTATTGCAATTAAGCATTTGTTTATAGTTTGATAAATCATTACTCCCGCAACTGCTGCGGGAGTTTTTATTGCTGATTATAGAATATATTGCAGCACTTTAAAGCTAAGATCTAAGCATGTATCCCAATTTATACTACATATTTAAAGACTGGTTCGGTGTTGAATGGAACGGGCTGAGTTTTCTGAATAGTTTCGGACTGATGGTGGCGCTGTCTTTCGTGGCTGCGGCCTGGGTATTAACCAGCGAACTGAAGCGGAAAGAAAAACTCGGTTTATTGCTTCCCCGGGAAGAAATGATCACGGTAGGTAAACCCGCGGGTTTCTGGGAACTTTTTTTCAACGGCCTTGTTGGTTTTTTATTTGGCTACAAAATTCTTGGATTGTTTCTCAGCAAGCCGGAAGGGATGAATGCACAGGATTATATTTTTTCAAGAGATGGAAATATACTCGGAGGTATTATACTCGGCGCAATACTCGCAGGTATAAAATGGTACGAACGTGATAAGCAGAAATTAAAAGAACCTGAGAACAGGCATGTGAGGATATGGCCGCATGACAGGGTTGGTGATATTGTGATCCTCGGACTGGTATTTGGTATCCTCGGAGCCAAGCTTTTTGATAATCTTGAAAACTGGGATGAGTTTGTAAAAGCCCCTATCGAGCATCTATTCTCTGCCAGTGGCCTCACATTTTATGGTGGACTCATCACCGCTGCGATCGTGATCTGTTGGTATGCATCAAAAAAGAGAATAAAAGTAAAACACCTGGTTGATGCTGCTGCACCGGCCCTGATGATTGCTTATGCGGTAGGAAGGATTGGATGCCAGGTATCTGGTGACGGGGATTGGGGAATTTACAACAGCGCCTATACTAGTGATGCATACGGTAAAGTGAGTGTTGCTGCGCCCGGTGATTTCAAGAATACACTGGAAAAAAACAGGGGATATTTTTTGGAAGGCAGATCCGCCGACAGTACAGGCCGGCCCGTATATGTTACAGACAGGGTTTATCCTTCTCTTGAAGCTGTTCCGCACAAATCGATCAAAGGTCCTTCATTTTTGCCCAACTGGCTGTTCGCCTACAGTTATCCGCAAAATGTGAACCGCGACGGGAACCTGATACCCGGCAATACAGAAGAACACAACAGGGTACTGCCTTCTCCTGTTTTCCCAACGCCATTGTATGAGAGTATTATATGTGGTTTTCTTTTCCTGGTTCTTTGGGGAATTCGAAGGAGCATATCAACTCCGTGGGTTATGTTCGGCATTTACCTTATTCTGAATGGAATTGAACGTTTTTGTGTTGAGCTGATCCGGGTTAACAAAACTTATTCGTTGTTTGGGTTGCATCCCTCCCAGGCTGAACTCATTGCAAGCATGCTTGTGTTAACCGGAATAATCATGATCGTTGTTGCAAAAACAAGAAAAGAATCCTGATAAATATCTTTACACCGATGGTGCGTAAAAACCTGTTGTATAATTCAACAGGTTTTTTACTTTTGAACAAACTCCGTAAGATATGCCTTCATTTGACATGGTAAGTAAAGTTGATCTGCAAACATTGGATAATGCGATCAATACCGTAAATAAAGAAATCACCAATCGCTTCGATTTTAAAGGTTCTCATGTGGTAATAGAATTAAACAAAAAAGATTTCAAAGTAAATCTTGAAGCTGATAGTGATATGAAGCTGAACCAGATCATTGATGT
>JAFDXA010000116.1 GCA_018268185.1 Bacteroidota bacterium | reverse complement strand
CTGTATTCCCGGGTGTTATCACCAAAACTGAAATATATTGGGATAATGTTGGACAGCCGGCTGTATTCGAAACAGACAATGAGCCTGCAACAAATGAAGTTTACAGTCACCTGTATCCAAATTTCCAGAGTCCACTCACCAAGACCTATACCATCAGGTTCAGGGCTTACTCCGGAGGTGTTTGTGTAAATGATAAATATCAAACGATCACGATCAATGCAGCTCCAAAGGTTCAGTTCAATTCAATACCTGATACCTGCCTCAACATTGCGCCATTCCAGTTAACACAGGCAAGTGAAGTAGGAGCTGTGCCGGGAACATTTGCATTTACTGGTCCGGGTGTTTCTGCAACAGGCATTTTCGATCCTTCGTTGGTAGGGCCGGGCGTATATACCATACATTATACATTTACATCCAATACCGGATGCCGTGATTCTGCCACCAGGCAGATCAGGGTGCTCGAACCGCCAATTGCCAATTTCGGATTCGGCAACCCGGCCTGTGAAAAGAATACATTGTTATTCTCAGATTCATCCAGGGCTCCTGTTGGAACGATAACAACCTGGACATGGGATTTTGCTGATGGTTCAGGATTGATTGTAAGAAATAATGCAACTCCATTCACACATACCTTTAACCAGGCAGGCGATTACCTTGTGAAACTCTATGTTACCACTAACCACGGATGTAACAGTATAGTGAAGGCGATCACGGTTCATATCAATCCTTTGCCAAAGCCTTCATTCACATTCCCTGATACTGCCTGTTTGCCGGCATCAAGGATCCAGTTTAACAATACATCAACCATAGCTGATGGTACCGAAAATACCTTCACTTACCTGTGGAATTTCGGCGACCCCGCCAGCGGACCGGCCAATGCATCAACAGCAAAAAATCCGGTGCATATATATGCAGGTGTAGGCCCGTACAGTGTTAACCTGAAAGTGAAAAGCGGCGCCGGTTGCATTAAAGACAGTACCATTATAGTGAATACCATTCATCCGCAGCCAAAGGCAAGATTTGAGTTCAGTAAACCGAGTGTTTGTATCGGTGATAATGTGATCTGCCTCGACAGAACAGATGGAAAAGATGGAACATTAAGCGCCTGGTACTGGAGTTTTGGCGATAACTCCTATTCAACAGTTCAGAATCCAGAACACATTTACAGTGAAGTAGGCGATTACAAAGTTGAATTCTACAGCATAAACAGTTTCGGTTGTAATAGTGATACGATCTCAAAAACATTTACAGTGTATCCTTATCCGAAAGTTAATGCCGGCCCGGATATGCTTGTACTCGAAGGCGAACAGGCAACCATCAATGCTGATGTAACAGGTAATGATCTGCAATACCTGTGGACACCAAACCTGTTCCTTAACAACAACACGGTAGAGCAGCCGATCACGAAACCTAACCAGGATATCACTTACCTGTTGAAAGTAACAGCCAGGGGTGGTTGTGTGAAAACAGACGAAGTATTTGTGAAAGTGCTGATGACGCCGAATATTCCGAATACATTTTCGCCGAATAATGATGGTATCAATGACCTGTGGGAAATACAGTACCTGAACACATATCCAAACAACAGGGTACAGGTATTCACCAGAACAGGGCAGCTGGTGTTTGAATCGAAAGGATATAAAACACCATGGAACGGAACTTTCAATGGCAAACCTTTGCCGGTAGATACTTATTATTACATCATAGAACCTGAAAGCGGAAGAAAACCGGTTACAGGTTATGTAACAATAGTGAAGTAATCATACAGAAAAAAATAAAATATTGTGCAGCACTGCTGCATGCGAAACCAGGTATGAAGAAGATTTGTTTATTGGTGATCGGGTGTGCGGTGTACGTGTTTGCATGCGGACAGGCGAAGCCATCATACACACAATACATTCTCAATAATTATATTCTCAATCCCGCTGTTACCGGTATTGAAAATTATGTTGACATCAAACTGAGTCACCGTAATCAATGGACTGGCATCAACGGGGCGCCGGTTACGAGTTATGTAAGTATTCATGGCCCTATCGGTAAACAGGATATGCGCACAAGCGCAACCTCATTTAAAGTGCCCGGTGAAAATCCAAGGGGTGGTAAATACTGGGAAGAATATACAGCGCCTACGCCGCATCATGGTATCGGGGTAACTGCGATGAATGACCGTGCAGGCTATATTAACAGGTGGTCTTTCGCTCTTTCTTACGCTTATCATAAACCATTGGGAAAAAGAACAACCCTCGCTGCCGGATTCTCTGCAGGTGTGAACAGCGTAAGCCTCGATAGAAGTAAAATTGATTGGGGTAATCTTGATCCTAATGACCCGGCCATCGGTTACAGTTCCGGCGAACTCAAAAAAGTGAAACCCGAAATAGGAGCCGGGCTGTGGTTGTATTCAGCAAAATATTTCATGGGATTATCGGTATTGAATATCATCCCGGGTAAAGCAAAATATGTAAAGAACGATAAGTACGGAACTTATTATACACCCAATTATTTTTTTACAGCAGGTTACCGCATGTTACTGAACGACCAGTTCAACCTGATGCCATCTGTAATGCTGCAATACTGGCAACCGCAATTGTGGGGTGGACATGTTAACCTCAAACTGCAATATGAAGATCTTTTGTGGTTGGGAGGAAGTTATCGTTATTCAGACCTCGTAGCAGGATATTCTGCCATGATGGGATTGAATATTTCCAACACTTTTAATATCAGTTATTCCTACGAAGTAGCTACCACGAGCAGGCTCAGAAATTATACGGGCAATACCCACGAGATCATGCTTGGATTTATCCTCGGAAATAAATACGGCGATACTTGCCCCCGCAATGTTTGGTAGATTTTTTTATTGAACCTTATAGTTTCCGGTACTGTCTTTTATTACCAGGTTGCTGTCTGGTGTTTGGGCTTTCTCTACAACAGACCAGAGTAATTTAGATTTCCATACACCATTTACAAGATCAAGTTTGTAAACTTTTGTTACGGATGTTCCAGTTTCAGAATTTTCTTCGGTAACTGTTACCTGCCTGCTGTTCTCCGGGGTGGCGAGTGTAGCAGGAACTGCAATATTCACGGGCATTTCACTGGCGAGTTGGGCCTGGTATTCATCCATCTCAGCCTGTAATTTCTGAAGTTCCCTTTCTTTAAACTGCAGCGTTGCCTGTTGTAATGCGAGCTCTGAAGATTTCAGTGCAACAATAGCAGCAGATTTTTCAGCAATGGCCACGGCCTTTTCAACCGGTATTTTTAAGGATTCAACCGTAGGTAAAAGAGATTGTGCAAGCTCTAAAGCAGGCAAAGCATTTTCAGTGATCCGGTATTCAACCGGTTTTTCTTTCCGGGTAAAGTCTGGCAGCAATACACTCAATGCAAGCACCAGTAAGAGTGGAGCAATGGCCAGGAACGAATAATTGCGCTTATGGAAATGAAGATTCTTATTAATTGTAAAAAACTCAATTCTTTTCAACAATTCATTTTTAGAAGAAGCCGCTGTTAAGCAGAACTGCGAATTTGTTTTGTTGAAATAAGCGGCTTTCAATAAAGATTCAGCATAGGTAATTGCCGGGTAACGGAACTGCAGCACATTCACATCACATTGTTTTTCCCTTTCCATTTTGATATGCCTGCCCATCAGTAAAATGAACGGGTTGAAAAAGAAAACTGTTTCCATGGTTACCAACAGCCAGTTGAGCAGGTAATCATTGTTCCTGATATGTGTGAGCTCGTGAATAATGAGTGTTTCTGTTTCTTCTACCGACAGGTTATTGATCAATGCAACCGGGAATAAAATGACCGGCTTGAGGAAACCGAATGTTACCGGGCTGCTCACTGCGTCACTGAGCCAGATGGTGACTTTCCTCCTGATGCCGAATTCCATGGCTTTTAAGGTAGTGAACAACCTGGTATCAATAGATGGCTTTGAAAGAGAAGCTTTGTATGCTGATCTGAAGCGATACCAATTGATGAGAAGCCTGGTACTTTTGAAAAGTACAATTAAAAAATATGTTGCAATGATCCATGGACCGGCCTGCTGTAACCAGTTATTATTTTCCGTTGAAAATATTTCTTCCGGAAGAACGATCTCTGTTATCCCATTTTTATCCCAGGTTAAAATAAAAGTGATGATACTTACAAACAACTGACCGGTAAGCAG
>JAFDXA010000115.1 GCA_018268185.1 Bacteroidota bacterium | reverse complement strand
GTAGTTGTATTGCCCGGCATAGCTTTAACCTTCGGAGCTACCCGGGCAATACATATTGATGAGGCAATCAGATGAGCTCAGCGGCTTTGAGAATATTCTTATCCTTCAGCACGCTTCCCAAAATTGCGATCGCAGCTTTGGCATTGATCCTGCCATTCAGATCTGCTCCCAGGCCTTTCAGGTAAACCGGGTTATCAGGATCACCACCTGGCCCGCCACCACCCGGGAATGGCACTTTATGTGGATACCCGGTACCGCACCAGCCTTTGTCATCATCAACATCAGCAGCAAATCCCTGGGCTACAACAGCCGCCTGTTCTTTAACAACAGTACGAAGCAGGGTTACAGCCTCCTTGTTTTTAATGGCGCTGAGATGCTGTTTGATAACGAGTGTTGCAAACAGGGCTTTGCCTACTTTGCTGAATTTTACGGGATCCCAGAGTGGCAGATAAACCCAGTGTTCACCGTTTTCATCATGAACAACACCCCAGCCGTTTGCTAACATGAAATCTCTTTTCATAATTTTTGAGTTTAATTGCCTACTCTTTTGAAAGGATTTTCGGCTTACTCCCTATACAGATTTTATTCATCCGGGAACTGATCAATCCATCATAACACTGCAGAGGTTCTGCCCGTTATTGATGCCGCTGGTAACTGAAACCGCAAAGATGTAAACGCCGGATTTCCATGTTTGCGCAGCAATAGGAACCACGAATACAATGTAGGTGCCGGGTAAACGGCCAGCTGTTACACCCGTAATGTTTACAAGAGAACCTCCCGGTCCAACGATCACCGGATCAACTTTAAAATTCGCAGCCCCCAGTGCGCTTACCGGCTTGCCGGCATTATCGGTAACTGATACTACGATGTAGTTCCTCAACCTGTTTCCCGGTGCTGCTACCGTATCTTCCGAAAGTGCATTCACAATTAAACGTGCCATGATTATTGATTTTTTTTGCCTACTTGTAAAAGGGCTTCGGCTTTCCCTTGCCTTATCGCGGGCTTTACTGAAGAACACAAAACTATTGCCGGGCATAAGCAGGGGAAAGAGTGAAACAATTGATTTTCAAACAATGATTCCGGGGACTTTTACCCCTTTTTCCGGGGAATAAAAAAGGGTTAAAACAAGGGTGATGATATCGAAAGCTTTGAACACCTTAGTAGTGTTTTTAAATCTACTAAACTGTTTAAATATGAAAATGAAAGTACTACCACTCACGATCATGATAACGCTGGCAGCCCTGTGCTGCTATGGCCTGTTATCCATCAATACCGGCAGCATTGCGCTTGCTGGTAAAGACACGCTTGCTGATCATTATAAAGGGAAAAAAGTAAAAGTAAAAGTTGATGCAAAAGAAATTCGCAAAGCAATCACCAGGTCGGCCAGCAAAAAAGTTATGCTGAACTTATACCCTGTTAAGCTTAGTTCCGACATGTCGAAAAATGACATAACACTTAAAGTATTTTTCCAGGATGCTGAAGCGCCTTATAAAGCAATCAGCCCGGCGTACAATACCAAAGAGATAAAAAAGCAATTTGGATGGTATGCCCGATACCTGAAGAAGAAAAAAGTTATTGGAAAAAACATCCCTTCCGGTTATTTCATAACAATTGACAATGAATTCATGAATGGAACGAATGCCGTGGTTTTTACTTTAGCTGCCGAAGAAGGAGAAGTTGGATATTGCAAAGAACCGGATACGCCTGCCTCTTCGCTCCCGGATGCTGATGATAAGAAAGATGATAAAAAAGAGCCCGACTGCGATTGTTTGCCTGAAGAGGAAAAAGTGCTTTGCCTGCTTGAGGCTGCCCGCTATGATTCAACCGGTAAATGCCCGCCAGAATGCCCGGCTGCCTATATGCTGTACACTCCCCAGATGAAATCAGCAATAAACGCTACCTTCAGAATTTACAAGCCGTTTAACTCTACAGGAGTGCCAAATAAAAATTAAGACCAAAACCGGGTGCCGGAACAGTGATCCCGGTTTACTGTTCCGGCATCTCAACAACCTTCCGGTTATGAGTGTATTTACAAAAGCATATTTCCTTTTGCTCCTGATAACCCTGGCATTGTATCTCTTCAAATCCAGAAAAATGGGAACTTACAGCAGGCATATCATTGCACTGATGCTGCTCTGGCTGCTCACCACTATTACCGCTATATTTCTTTCATCCTACGCCGGATTTAAAAACAATCTTTTTGTTTTTCACATACTCACACCGGTTGAATACGGCATATTGACATTGCTCTTTAACCATGTAATCATGAACCCCTTTGTAAAAAAAATGGCAAAGCTATCCATCCTGCCGTTCTTCGTACTCTGTATGCTTTCCGCATTTTTCTTACAACCTGTAACCGAGAACAATGCTTACATGATCATTACAGAATCCGTGATCATCGTATTCCTTTCTCTTTATTACCTGAGGGAAATAATGATACTGCAACACGTAACTGAACTTCATCGGTTCCCCATGTTCTGGATCACTGTAGGATTGCTTTTTTATTTTACGGGCAACCTTCTCATAGAAGGAATGCTTAACTATATGATCAAACACTCTATGACGTTAGCTTTGAGGAGTTACAGGCTTGGCTATATTTTTAAATATCTATTGTTTATCCTATTTATTACGGGAGCTGGATTCAGTAAACGAACACAGCTGCTACCCGAAACAAATTACTATTGAGTGTATGGGTTCAAATGAGAATGATATTTATGTAATGATCATTACTGTTACGGTGGTATTGCTGATCCTGCTCATCTTCATAGTTTCATTCCTCTTTATTTACAAGAACAGGCAGGTAAGACACCTGCTTGAGATCGAATCAATGAAAAAAAGGTATGCACAGGAGATACTGAAAACGGAACTGGAGATCAAGGAACAAACGCTCAAAAATATTTCCGAAGAGATACATGATAATGTGGGACAGGTTTTATCACTTGCTGTTTTAAACCTCAGCGCTATTGAGTTTACAGATACCGGAAAAGCTTCCGCTAAAGTTGAAAAAACAACCAGGCTGGTAGAGAAAGCCATCGGCGACCTCCGCAATCTTTCAAAAACACTTGATGCTGAAAATATAAGTTCCCTTGGACTGGTAGCCATCATTAAATCTGAACTCGACCAGCTTGATAAAACCGGGGTTTATCATACGGTTTTCAATTGTTCGGGAGATGAAAGAAGGCTGAATGGCCATGAAGAACTCATACTTTACAGGATCATCCAGGAATCATTGAACAATATTATAAAGCATGCGAAAGCAAACAGGATCATTGTAAACCTTTCATTTCTGCCGGAAAAGACAACCATTGATATAGCTGATAACGGAACCGGCTTCAACGATCGGCCCGACGTAAAAGACCGTATTTATGAAAACGGATCCGGGCTTAAAAATATGAAAAAGCGTGCCGGGCTAATTGGTGCAGAATTGATGATCAGCAGTAAACCAGGCGCCGGCACAACGATCAGCATCAGCCTTCCTGCAAACAACCAAAAACCAAATCAGGTATTATGAGTAAAATAAAACTGGCAGTTGTAGATGACCACAAACTTTTCCGGGATGGCCTTGCTGAATTGATCAGCGGCTTTACTGAATACGAAGTGATCATTGAAGCCGATAATGGCAGGGATCTCATTAAACAGTTAACTGAAAAAGGGATACCGGAAATAGTACTGCTCGACATAAATATGAAAGAAATGGATGGCTTTGAAACAGCTGAGTGGTTGAAAGAGAACCATCCCGATGTTAAAATCCTCATACTATCCATGTATGAAAATGAAAATGCCATTATCAGGATGATCAAAGCCGGCGCCAGGGGCTACGTACTGAAAGACATCAGGAAAAAAGAACTTGAACAGGCATTGTCATCACTCGTTTCAAAAGGACATTATTATACCGACCTGGTAACGGGCAGGCTTATTCATGTATTCAATAATATTGATGAAAAGAAACCCGGGCAATCTTCAAAAGACAACACTTCATTATCTCCTAAGGAAATAGAATTCCTGAAGCTGGCCTGTACAGAAATAACCTATAAAGAGATCGCAGATAAAATGCATTTAAGTACGCATACAATTGATGGGTACAGGGATTCTCTTTTTGAGAAACTGGATGTAAAGAGCCGGGTTGGGCTTGTTTTGTTTGCTATAAAAAACAAGATCGTTCACATAGAATAAAAAAGCGAATGCAGGTAACCCATACATTCGCCATAATTATATTTCGATAAGATCAATAAGCCCTTGCGAACAACACACGCTGACTGCTTGGCTTTCCTGTTAAGATACAAACACCCGCTTCCTGTTTGTTATCAAGCGGAATGCAACGGATCGTGGCTTTCGTCTGTTCCTTTATCTTTTCCTCCGTTTCACCGGTGCCATCCCAATGCGCTGAAACAAAACCGGCTTTTTCATCGAGCAGTTTAACAAACTCTTCCCAGTTGTTGGCTTCTCGTATATTTTCATTTCGGAATGCCAGCGCCCTGTTGTATATGTTCTGCTGAATTTCCTCCAGCAGGTTTTTGATATGGCCTGCGATGCCGTTGAGTGAAACACTGTTCTTTTCTTTGGTATCCCTGCGGGCCACTTCGGCCACATTGTTTTCAATATCACGCAGCCCCATGGCAATTCTCACCGGAACACCTTTGAGTTCGTACTCTGCGAACTTCCATCCGGGGCGGGCATTGTCGCTGTTATCATATTTTACTGAAATCCCGAGTGACTTCAGTTCAGTGATAATGGCAGTTGCTTTATCATCAATCACTTTGCGGCTGTCTTCACCTTTGTAAATCGGAACAATAACAACCTGCAACGGTGCAATTCTTGGAGGCATTACCAAACCTTCGTCATCGCTGTGGGCCATGATGAGTGCACCGATAAGTCTTGTTGAAACTCCCCAACTGGTGGCCCATACATACTCCTGCTTATTTTCTTTATTCAGGAACTGTACATCAAATGCTTTGGCAAAATTCTGTCCAAGGAAATGCGAAGTTCCTGCCTGCAACGCTTTACCATCCTGCATCAGCGCTTCAATACAATAAGTATCCTCGGCGCCGGCAAAACGTTCGTTGGCGGTTTTCACACCTTTTATAACAGGAACAGCCATATAATGCTCAACGAAATCAGCATACACATCAAGCATCTTTGTTGTTTCCTCAATGGCTTCCTCTTTTGTTGCATGTGCTGTATGACCTTCCTGCCAGAGAAATTCTGCTGTACGAAGGAATAGGCGTGTACGCATTTCCCATCGAACCACGTTGGCCCACTGGTTTACCAGTATCGGCAGGTCACGGTATGACTGGATCCATCCTTTATAAGTATTCCAGATGATGGCTTCACTGGTTGGCCTGATCACGAGTTCCTCTTCGAGTTTTGCTTCCGGATCCACGATCAACTTACCGTTTCCGGCCGGATCATTCTTGAGGCGATAATGGGTAACCACAGCACACTCTTTTGCGAAACCTTCTGCATTTTTTTCCTCTGCTTCAAAAAGGCTTTTCGGAACGAACAAGGGGAAATAGGCATTTACATGTCCTGTTTCTTTAAACATCTTGTCGAGTTGGTCACGCATGTTCTCCCACAATGCATAACCGTAAGGCTTGATCACCATGCAGCCACGTACGGCAGAAT
>JAFDXA010000114.1 GCA_018268185.1 Bacteroidota bacterium | reverse complement strand
TGTTTAGATTCATATCAAGTAATTTCAGGTAAATTTTAAGAATGGGAATTTTAAAACAGGTGGCAGAATATCTCTATCTCCGCAAAAAAGATCCGGATGAAAAACCCACGCAGTGGATGAAATACATGCATGGTATCAACCGGATATCCATTCTTCTTTTCCTGGTGGGACTGATCATTATAGCCGTGAAACTGTTTATGCGGCATTAATTGCTGTGAAGAAAAGTAAAAATACTTTTAGCTGCATTTGCAGAAGCATGCCCGCCTTTACTTAATATATCTTTTAGTTGGGTGTAATCTTTCCTGAGCTGTGCTCTGCGAATATCATTTTCCAGTAGCTGCTTCAGTTCGGCAACAATGTTGTTAACGGTGAGTTCGTGCTGTATCAATTCCTTCACTACTTCTTTGTCCATAATGAGATTCACCAGCCCGATGAATTTTATCTTTATCAGTCTTTTGGCGATCTGGTAAGAAATACTTCCACCCTTGTAGCAGATCACTTCGGGAACAGCAAACAAAGCAGTTTCCAGCGTAGCAGTGCCGCTGGTTACCAGGGCTGCCGATGCAGTATTGAGTAGTTCATAGGTTTTATTCACCACCGAATCTACATTATCATAAGGCTTAAGCAGGTCATCATAAAACGCAGGTGGCAATCCGGGCGCCTTCGCTACAACAAACCTGTAACCGGGAAAATGTTTTGCCACTTCAAGCATGATCGGAAGTTTTATAAGTATCTCCTGCCTGCGGCTGCCGGGTAATAAGGCAATGATGTTTTCTCTTTTATGCATATTGCCGGCATCTTCTGTTACAGCACCTGTATTATTACGCTTAAAATCGTCGATCACTTCTACCAAAGGATGCCCTACATATTCAACTTCATAATTCCATTTTTTATAAAAGTCTTTTTCAAATGGAAGTATGACAAGCATCTTGTCAACATCACGTTTTATTTTTTTAACCCGGTTTTCTTTCCAGGCCCAAACCTGTGGGGAGATATAGTAGATGATCTTCAATCCCTGTTTCCTGGCCCATTCAGCAATTCTTAAATTGAATCCCGGGTAATCAATAAGTATAATCGCATCCGGTTTGTATGCAAGAATATCTTTCTTACAATCAGCGAGGTTCCTGAGAATGGTAGGAAGGTTTTTAACAACTTCCACAAAACCCATGAATGCCAGTTCGCGGTAATGCTTTACGAGGTTTGCCCCGGCAGCCTGCATTTTATCGCCGCCCCAGCAACGGATATCTGCCTGCAGATCAAGTTTGCGTAATTCCTTGATAAGATTGCTGCCGTGAAGATCGCCACTGGCTTCACCGGCAATGATGTAATACTTCATGAAGTTGAATTCGGATGCAAATTAAGAAAACTTGGCCAGCGCCTCCTGATATTTGATGGATGTGTATTGATGATAGCAATAACTATTTTGCTGATAGTTTCCTGAGCGTTTTGAAAGAAACATCCATGAGTTCATACTGTTTTGCATCGGGCAGGTAATAGTGCCACCATTCTGATTCAAGTGCAGTGAAGCCATATTTTTCCATCACGGTACGCAGCAGTAATCGGTTTGCAAGCACGTGCGCCGGCAATGTTCTGAAATCATGATGTGCCGAATCGCTGAAGTTATCAAAGCCGGTGCCCATGTCCAGTTCTTTTCTGGTAGTGATATCAATAAGGGTAAGGTCAACAGCAATACCGCGGTTATGGCCACTGCCGAATTTAGGATCTGCTGCGTAGCGATCGTCTTTCACAGGTTCCCACATAGCTTCGGTAACCGAGTAAGGCCGATAACCATCCCAGATCTTAAGCGTAAGATTCTTCTCTTTTAATTCCGCCATTACTTTTTGGAGAGCTGCAGCGGCAGGAGCACGCAGGTAAGTTGTTTGTATGGAAGGATAGAGTTTCCGCTTCATGAAGTTATCAGTGCCGGCATACTTTAATTCCAGAACGATTCCTGGAAGCACTTGCCTGATGTCAACCATCCTGTTGTTCGCATTCAACCTGATCGTTTGTTGTAATTCTTTAGCAGAATGTATGATGTGAAGGCCGTATCGGTTCATCGAAATGTTTTGTCCTTCTGCATTGCCAGAAACAAAACAGGAGTTTAACAATATGAACAAATAAATGCACAGTTCCTTACACGGCATATATAATAATTGCATTGAATGAATTAACTTAGTAGTAAGTTACGCAATTTACCCAGGTATGCACCGACACAGAATTCCCGCCCGTTATTTCCCTTTACTGTTATTGTTGTTCATGATCGCATGCCAGCAAACCGTTCCAAAGCCAAAGGAAAAGCAACTGGTTGCAGACCCGGAATCTATTGATGCAGTTGTTCAGAAAAACATACAGGAGCAGGTGCAGTATGCGGCAGAACATAATGGGAGTTTATCAGACAGCAGCATGCTGAAATATGCCCGGCTGGTAAAGCGGTATTATGAAACAATGGAGCATAAGCCTGTATGGAGCAGCATGGAGAAATGGAAACCTTTTGCCAATGCTTTTTTCACATACCTCGATCGATCTGCCGAAGATGGCCTTTTTAAAAGTGATTATCATTTTGCATCCCTTGCGGCACTTAAAAAATCGCTTGATGAAGATTCCGTGAAAAGAACAGATGCAGTGCTCTGGACCAAGGCTGATATTTTACTAACAGATGCTTTCATGCACGTGGTGCAGGATCTGAAACAGGGCAGGCTGCAACCAGACAGTATAAGTTGGGCCAATGATGCCGGAAAGTACTTCTCCTTTTTTTCAGGGCAGTTGGATAAGCTTATAAAGAACGAACCGCTCGACAGCGTTTTCAAAAAATTGCAACCCACTTTAAATGGTTACTGGGAATTGAAAAAGGGTATCAGGAAATTTCTCGACAGTATGGATACCCGTCAATACACGTATGTGCCTTACCCCTATAAACAGAATGACCAGAAAGATTCAACAGCATTTGTAAAAAAACTCATTACCCGTTTCAGTGAATCCGGGCTGGCAGAAAAAAATCAAACCGTAGATTCATTACAGTTGGCAACCATCATCAAAAAATACCAACAGAAGAAAAAGCTTACAGCAGATGGTAAACTGTCTTCCTCGCTTATCAAATTACTCAATACTACAGATATCGAACGTTTCAACCGCATTGCCATAACACTCGATCGTTATAAGCAAATGCCCGGGAAAATGCCGGAAAAATACATACTTGTAAACCTTCCGGGTTTTTACCTGCAGTTGTGGGATTCAGATACGATCAACTTTACATCAAAAGTTATCTGCGGTAAGCCGGCTACTTCAACACCCTTTATTACCAGCGCTATTAATAATATCGTGATATTTCCTACCTGGACGGTGCCCACCAGCATTATCAAAAAAGAAATGTTACCGGGCCTGAAAAAGAACCCGGGATACCTTGCCCGGAAAGGCTTGAAGTTATACAACAGCAAAGGCGAAGTGGTTGATCCATATTCTGTGAACTGGGCAAAGTATTCAAAAGGTATTCCGTACAAGATCCAGCAGGGTAGTGGAGAAGACAATGCCCTGGGTGTTATCAAATTCAACTTTGATAATCCTTTTGATGTTTACCTCCACGATACCAACCAGCGTTATCTTTTCAAAAAAAGCATGCGTGCACTCAGTCATGGTTGTGTTCGTGTGCAGGAATGGGAGAAACTCGCTTTTTATATTATCAGGAACGACAGCCTGCAAATGGCTGAGAAGAAAGACACGATCAAATACACGACCGATTCCATCACCAATTGGATAGCTGAAAAAGAAAGGCACAGGCTGGATATAAAAAACAGATTACCATTATTTATCCGTTACTTTGGTTGTGAAGGCGTGAATGGTACCATCGTTTTTTATGATGATATCTATGATGA
>JAFDXA010000113.1 GCA_018268185.1 Bacteroidota bacterium | reverse complement strand
TCAGAATCCCAATAACATTTCAACTCAAAACATAACATTAAAGATTCCAGCCAACCCTGCCATGGCTTCAACCCATGCCACTACACCAATGGGTGTGATCGGGGTTGCACTGAACGGCGTGCCTTTCTTCAATCAATATGCGGCCGGAGGATCGCCGCTTACGAATGAGATCACCAGCTTCGATCAGTACTGGGGTCATCCGCAGATGACGGGCATGTATCATTACCATGTGGAACCGCTTTTTCTTACAACAGTGAAGGCAACGAAATCTGCACTCATGGGATTTTTGCTGGATGGTTTCCCGGTGTACGGACCGGAAGAAGAGAATGGTTCATCGCCATCGGGGCTGGATGCGTACCATGGTCATACACATGCAACGGTAGATTATCCATCCGGCATTTATCATTATCATTTCACAGCTTCTGCTCCGTATCTGAATGGCAATGGATTCTATGGTACAGCAGGAACTGTAACGCAATAGTTTTATGGGAACCAGCCATTGAAACATTCTTCAGCTTCAATGGCGTCGCACTCTTGTACATTTGTACCTGTATCAACTGTTTTCTATTTAAAATTATATGAACAAAATGCATTCAATCAAGGCAGTAATCGCTACTGTAATAATGTATGCATGCAGCAGTTCTGTAAATAAAAAACACCCTGAACCCAAAATTGCAAAAACAGTTCCTCATATATTCAGTGATTTTAAATCCGGCTCTCTGCAAAAAAGAAACGACACGGTTTATTTAAATAACAGTTTATACAGCGGCTATTGTTATGAGTTGTATCCAACCGGTGATACAGCCTGGCTTGGCTCCTATTTCAATGGGATAGAAGAAGGGGAGCAGTACAGGTGGTATCCGGGAAGGCAACCGGCGGAGCAACGTTTCTATATCAACGGGAAAAAAGAGGGTATCCATCGTGGCTGGTGGCCTGATGGCAAACAAAAATTTTATTTTGAAGCGTATAATGATGAGTATAACGGTGTGTTCAAAGAATGGTATGCATCCGGAAATCCAGGAAAAGAGTTTCATTATGTGAACGGCCATGAAGAAGGAGCCGAAAAACTCTGGTGGGAGAATGGAACTGTGAGAGCTAATTATGTAATACGCAATGGAAAGAAATACGGACTCCTTGGATTAAAGACCTGCATCAATCCTTATGATTCGATCATTAAAAAATAGTCTGCTGTTAATTTCATTAATTACTATGATTGGCTGTAAGCAACAACAGCCGAAAGAAAATACATTGCCATTTATCAATAAACCTGATTTTACCCCGGAATGGATCAGCAAAGATGATACTGCATATTCTTCGATTCACCGCATTCCTTCTTTCTCATTTACCGACCAGGATGGCAAAACCATTACAGAGAAAACGGTAAACGGGCATATTTATGTAGCTGATTTCTTCTTCACGAAGTGTGGAAGTATTTGTCCGAAGATGACAACCAACATGGCCATATTACAGGATACTTTCAAGAGCGATAGGGAAGTGCTGTTGTTATCACATTCGGTAACACCAGAATCAGATAGTGTGCCCGTTTTAAAACAGTATGCAATAAACAAAGGCGTCAACAGTAATCAATGGCACCTGCTCACCGGGAATCGTGATGAAATATACCGCCTGGCCCGTAAGGAATATTACGCCGGTGATACGATCGGTTATTACCAGGCCGGGAACGAGTTCTTACATACAGAGAACTTTATACTCGTTGATAAAAAAAGGCGCATTCGTGGGGTTTACAATGGAACATTGCCATTGGAAATGGAACGCCTGATCGAAGACATCAGGGCTTTAAAAAAAGAAGAATAGAAACAGGCCGGAGATAAAATTATTTCGCCACAGCGATCTTCACTTTTTTGTTTTTGATCTTTTCATTTTTAACCAGTTCAACCACGTGCCCGATCTTTGATTTGCGTACGGCAGCAAATGAGGCAAAATCTTTTATTTCCACAAGCCCGATCTCATCCTTTTTAAGTTTGCCTTTATTTGATAAAAAACCAACCACATCGATCTTGTTCACTTTGTCTTTTTTCCCGGCAGCTATAAAAATGGTGCTCCATTTTGGTTTATCGGGAATTTCAAGGTCATCCTTCAGTTTCAGTTCTTCAGCCATTTCTTTTGCGTAATCGAGTACTTCTTCAACAGGATTTACCAACAGGTAAACATTGCCTGTTGCATTCATCCTTGCCGTGCGGCCATTGCGGTGCGTAAAAGCCTCTTCATTTGCCGGCAAGTGATAGTGTATGATACTGCGGATATTGGCAATGTCCAGTCCGCGACTGGCCAGGTCCGTGGTAACCAGTATATCAGAACTACCGTTCTTGAATTTCACCAGTGCAACTTCCCGTTCATGCTGTTCCATGCCGCCATGGTAAAACACATTGATAATTCCATTTTCAGAAAGGAATTTACTTGTCCGCTCAACTGCATCCCGGTGATTGCAGAAAATGATGGTTGAAGTATTTCGCACGAAGCATACCAGTTTCAGCAGGCTGTCCAATTTATCATTTTCCGGGGAATTCACAACCCGGATGTTGAGTTTTTCGCTTTTATTGGCTTCAGGTGCCAGGAAATTTGCCGTTGCGGCATCATTCATGTCAACAAAATCAGGGATCGCAGATGCGTAAGTAGCGGATATCAGCATTCTTTTTTCAATTGCCGGCAATGACTGGATGATGAACTCGATTTCTTCCTGGAATCCTAGTTCCAGGCATTTGTCGAACTCATCCAGCACCAGGAAATGCACTTTTGAAAGGTCAACGTTTTTTCTGCGGATATGATCACCAAGACGGCCCGGGGTCGCTACCAATATGGTTGGTGGTTCAACGAGGTTATTTTCTTCAATTTCACGTTTATGTCCGCCATAACATGCCGTAATTTTAAAGCCCGTTTGCATCTTTTTGAGCACGTCTTCAATTTGCAGAGCCAGTTCCCGGGAAGGTACAACGATCAGTGCCTGGGTATATGAGATGTTAGTTTTTAAAGAACCAAGTAATGGCATCAAGAAAGCGATAGTTTTTCCTGATCCTGTATTAGATAGAAGAATTACTTTATTATTTTGTTGAATAGATTCATTGGCGGAAATCTGCATTGGATTCAATGAACTGATGCCGAGCTTTTCAAGGAAAGGTTGCTGACCGATGTTTTTGTTTGTCATCCCGCAAAGCTACGGATTGATTGAATCGGAATTTGTAACCTGGGAAGTTTACATCTTTTTAATTGAGTTTACAACCTGGCAATTATGCAGCTAAACTTTATTTATAGTACTGAATAATGTTGAAGAGTTCCATTACAATATGACTTAAGTAAACTCATTAAGCAGTTCTGGATATTGTCGGCATCCCACAAATATAAATTTACCTCTTAGTTTGACTTATAATTAACATTATGTTAAATAAGTGTTCTGCAAACTTTAAACTTTACGCCCTCGCTGCTCTTCTACCAGGCAAATGAGTAATACCGGTAGTGCTAGCAATACAAATAAACTTATCCAATGAATGTGCCGGCTGTTTGTCCAGGTTTGAATAAGATGAGACCCGTGGCTGTAATATTGCTGAATCAGCAGCAGCCCGATGAAGAAAGTGAAATATAGGGTTCTGCGCTCCAGTCCATAAATTGTAAAAAGACAAGCAGCTGCAAAAATCATGTGCCGCCAGTACGGGGAATCATCCAGCGGGTAAAATATGGATATGATGTGATACAAAGCCGCCAGCAAAGCAAGCGCCTGGAAGATCCTGAATTAAAACGCTTCTCGTTTTTCCAGCAAAAACCATGTTCTAAGTTAACGAATGCTTTTATCTGAAAATTAAAATGGCCACCCCTGTTGGATGGCCATTTTTAATTCATAAGTTAATCTACCCATTCTTAAGTATCATTATGCTTCAGAACCGATTTCAGGTTCTGTGCCGGATTCATGGTCTGTATTGCTTCCCGGCTGTTCTGCTGACGGGTCGTCGGCAAATGCATTTTCATCCAGTTCCTCTTCCTGTTCGTCAATTTGTGTGATGGCAGCAATTTCATCGCCTTCATCAACACGTATCAGTTTAACGCCCTGTGTTGCACGGCCCTGTTCGCTGATCTGGTTTACGGCCATACGTATCGTAATGCCCGATACACAGGTGATCATCAGGTCCTGCTTTTCGGTAACATCGAGCAAACCTACCAGTCCGCCGGTTTTCGGCGTAACGTTGATCGTTTTTACTCCTTTACCGCCACGGTTGGTGATCCGATAGTTTGGCTCGCCGGTTTCAGGATCATCCAGGAAAGTACGTTTACCGTACCCGAGTTCACTTACTACAAGTACTGTTTTGGATTTATCTTCTTTATTAACGCAGATCAAACCTACAACCTCGTCATTTTTTTCATCAAGGTCAATTCCGCTTACGCCGATGGCGCCGCGGCCTGTAGGTCTTACCGTACTTTCATGGAAACGGATCGCACGGCCACTCTTAACAGCCATCATGATCTCGCAGTTTCCATCCGTCATCCTTGCTGCCAGCAACTGGTCGCCATCAATTACATTAATGGCATTGATACCGGTTTGTCTTGGTCTGCTGAAATCTTTAAGGTTTGTTTTCTTGATGATGCCCTGCTTGGTGCAAAGCACAATGTAATGCTGGTTGATATAATCTTCATCTTCCAGGCTCTTAACATCAATCACGGCTCTCACCTTGTCATCTGGTGGTATCTGGATGAGGTTCTGCAATGCACGCCCTTTACTTGTTTTGTCACCTTCAGGAACCTGGTATACATTCAGCCAGAAGCATCTGCCTTTTTCTGTAAAGAATAATAATGTATGGTGTGTAGAAGCTACAAACAGGTGTTCAATATAATCTTCCTGGCGGGTGCTGCTTCCTTTGGAGCCGCGTCCACCCCTACGTTGCTGGCGATATTCAGTAACCGAAGTACGTTTGGTATATCCAAGATGTGAGATGGTTACGACCACATCTTCTTCTTCAACAAGGTCGAGCATGTTGATTTCATCATCACGATATTCAATTTCTGATTTACGTTCGTCACCGAATTTGGCTTTCACTTCCAGCAACTCTGTTTTTATGATCTCAAAACGCAGGTGTTCATGTTCAAGTATTTCTTTCAGTCTTGCGATCAACTTCATGATTTCTGCATGTTCTTCACGGATCTTTTCGATCTCCATGCCGGTAAGCCGCTGAAGCCTTAGTTCAAGTACAGCTTTCGCCTGGATCTCACTCATGCCGAAGTTGATCATCAAACCTTCCTGTGCCAGTGCGGGTGTTGAACTTTCCCTGATGAGTTTGATCACCGCATCCAGGTTATCGAGTGCAATGATATAGCCTTCGAGTATATGGGCACGTTCTTCAGCTTTACGCAGCTCATATTTTGTACGCCTCACAACCACTTCATGCCTGAAATCAACAAACTCTGAAATAAGGTCTTTGATGTTGAGGATCTTAGGTCTTCCTTTTACCAACGCAACATTGTTGATACCATAGGAAGTCTGCAGGTCGGTGAATTTGTAAAGTTGGTTCACAATCACCTGTGCTACTGCATCCCTTTTCAGTTCAACAACGATACGTGTTCCTTCCTTGTTATTACTTTCATTATTTACGCTGCTGATGCCTTCGATCGTATTTTCATTTACGAGATCGCCGATTTTCTGGGTAAGTTCGTCACGGTTCACCATGTATGGTATCTCGGTGATCACGATCTTTTCTTTACCGCGACTGTCTGTTTCGATGGTTGATTTACCACGCAGTACCACACGGCCTCTACCCGTATGCATGGCCTGCTTCACTCCTTCAAAACCATAGATGATACCGCCTGTTGGGAAATCAGGTCCTTTAACATGTTTGATCATGTCTTCGATACAGATATCCTTGTTGTCGATATAAGCAACGCAACCATCAATTACTTCCGACAGGTTATGCGGCATCATATTGGTGGCCATACCCACGGCGATACCACTGCTGCCATTCAGCAACAACTGCGGCACACGGGTTGGCAATACAACGGGCTCCTCTAAAGAATCATCGAAGTTCAACTGGAAGTCTACCGTTTCTTTGTCGATATCTTCCATCATGGCTTCTGCAAACTTTTCGAGTCGGACCTCGGTATAACGCATGGCTGCCGGCGGATCTCCGTCCTGGCTTCCGAAGTTACCCTGTCCATCAATCATTTTATATCGCATCGACCAATCCTGGGCCATCCTCACCATAGTGAAATAAATGGATGAATCACCATGCGGATGGTATTTACCCATCACCTCTCCCACAATACGGGCAGCTTTTTTATAAGGCCGGTTGCTGTAATTTCCCAATTCGTTCATTCCGTAAAGTACCCTGCGATGAACCGGTTTGAGGCCATCTCTTACATCGGGTAATGCACGACCCACGATCACACTCATGGAGTAATCGATATAAAAGGTCTTCATCTGTTCCTCAATATTTACGGGAATGATCTTACCCCTGTTATTGGGGTTTGTTTCGTCTAAATTTTCCTGATTTTCCATATAAATTTATAGTCTGCAAATTTACCGATTTGGGCCCTCTTTTCAAGCCACAAAACTGCCTTTTTTGCGAATCTTTTACACATAAAAACCTGCTTTGTGGAGAACTAATCCATTGTTATTTGAAAATGTTGATTTTACTGGCATTTCGGGGGAAATTCAGCCGTATTTCCGGCCCTTATTTTTGCCTTTTTTCAGCCTTGTTTTTGGTACTCCATTCTGCCTCTTAAAATAATAGTTCTAAATTGCCGCCAAATTGATACTTATTTGAAAAAGATCGTACTGTTTGGAGCTGGTAAATCTGCTTCCGTTTTAATTGATTACCTACTCTCCGGGGCCACAGAAAATAACTGGCACATCATCATTGCTGATGCCAATAAAAACCTGGTTGAAGAAAAGACAAAGCAACATAAAAGTGCCACAGCTGTTGGATTGGATATAAAAAACGATGCCGACCGGAAAAAACTGGTAGCTGGTGCAGATATTGTTATTTCCATGATGCCCCCTGCCCTGCACATCCTCATTGCGAAGGATTGCATTGAATATGGAAAGAATCTTCTCACAGCATCTTATGCTGATGATGAAATAAAATCGCTCAACGAACAGGTAAAAAACAAGGGTATTATTTTCCTATGTGAAATGGGGCTTGATCCCGGCATCGATCACATGAGCGCCATGCAGTTGCTGGACGAAGTGAAAGAGGCTGGTGCAGTGGTTACTTCTTTCAAAAGTCATTGCGGTGGATTGGTTGCACCGGAAAGTGATGACAATCCATGGCATTACAAGATCACCTGGAATCCCAGGAATATTGTGCTGGCCGGAAAAGCCGGGGCCGTTTACAAAGAAAATGGTGAAACCATAACCGAATCATACAAGGCTTTGTTCAATGCCAACAGGAATGTGAGTACGGGCAATGAAGAAGTGCCGGTGTTGAGTTATTATCCCAACAGGAACAGTATTCCCTACATTGATCTTTATGGTTTACAGGAAGCTGATACCTTCATCAGAACAACACTGCGTTATCCTGAATTCATGTACGGCTGGAAGCATATCATTGAGCTGAGGCTTACAGATGAAGATGCATATTACGACAGCAACGGAAAATCGCTGCATGATTTTTTCAAGGAGCATTTCGACAAACATGGTTTTGGAAACTGGCTGCAGGAAAAGCTATCCGATGGTTTTGCAGAAACAACCATGCTGCTTGAAAATCTTGTGAAGATCATGGAGGCAGAAGAGCAGGCAGAAAAAATGGGTGAAGCGGCCCCGGAAAATTTTATGCTTGTAGATGAAAAGGGCAACCTCAAAAATATTGAAATGGACCAGGTGAAGAGTGATGCTGCTGGTACGGTGGCTTCCCGGATGCATGAAGCCAATCTAACCCTGAAGCAACTTTTCTTTTTGGGTCTTGATGATCATGATACCATGATCAATAAAGGTGTATGTTCTGCGGCAGATGTGCTTCAGTTGGCGCTCGAAACCAAACTGCTGATGCATCCCGGAGATAAGGACATGATCGTGATGCTTCACGAAATAGAATACAACCTTAACGGGAAGCCTCATGGCATTCACAGCCTTTTACTGGTAAAGGGCGATGATGCTGTGCATACTGCCATGGCTAAAACTGTAGGATTGCCCCTCGGCATAGCCGCCAAACTCATACTGGAAGGAAAGATCAATATGAAAGGCGTTCATATTCCAATCAGTAAAGAAATTTATGAACCGGTTCTCGCTGAATTGAAAAAATACGGGATCACTTTTGTAGAGAACAGAAGCGCCATCTAAACAGATTTATAAATATCAGTAAACAACAGCCCCGATCTCATTAAATCGGGGCTGTTGTTATCAGGAACTTAGTTGTGTAATAAAATCCTGCATGCCTTCAGTGGCTGTTTTTTCTATCGGTATGATATTCCTGTAACGATGAACCGGGGGAATTTTCTTGTCGATGATGTACTTGGGAACCCAATCATTAACATATTCAAGCAAACCGGCAGCCGGGTAAACCTGTAATGAAGTTCCTACAAGTAAAAAAATATCGGCCTGCATCATGATGGATGCAGCTTCAGCAATCATCGGTACCGGCTCTTCAAACCATACGATATGGGGCCGCCATTGAAAACCATCAGGAGCAAGATCACCAAGGTTGATATCTCCCCTGATCTCTTTTATAAGCCCTTCGTCTTCCACACTCCGCATTTTAAATATCTCTCCATGCAGGTGCAGCACACGAC
>JAFDXA010000112.1 GCA_018268185.1 Bacteroidota bacterium | reverse complement strand
AATAGCTGTTGGGTTAACTTCTCCTATATTTTCGAGGCGCTTGCGCATACGTTCATTCTTCTCTTTTAATTCTTCCAGCGGCGTATCTGTATTACGCGGCTCATCAATGATTGCATCAAGATCAACCTTAAATTCCACATTCAGCCTTTCCTTCATACCTGCCAATTGCAGTTTCAGATCCGTGAGTTTATCCTTGATCTCATTTAGCAAATGATCGATTCCTTCTTTTGATTTCTGCTTATGCCTAAGCTCACTTTCCTTCTCAGTGAGGATATTCCGCAGGTTGTAATATTCCTGGTCGGCCTCATTGAGTTTCTTTTCATCCGCCTCTTTGTTGTGCAGCATGGTTACGAGCAAGGTCTCAAGTTCTTTCAGTTCTGAAGCTGTCTGCTCAATACTTGCAGAAGCTTCACCCAATTGCAGGTTGCTGTTTTCAACCTGGATCCTGAGATCGTTCAACTGGTTGGTTTTGAAATCAAGTTCCTGCCTGGTTGAAACCACTTTACTCTGCTGGCGCGTGAACTGCAGATTGCCTTCGTTGTAAGAAGTTGTAGCCGTATTATATTCCTGTTCTGCAGTTGCATAATCAGCTTCACCAGCCTGCATTTTTTCATGCAATGCCGCCAGTTGATTGTTGAAATGCTCCAGTTCCTGGCGTGTGCTGGCAATGGCTTCGTGATTATGCTGCAGTTGCGACTGCAAATCTTCCAGCCTGGTGCTGCTGGTTGTTTCCTGGTGAGTTAAATTCTCAATTTTATTCTGAAGGGAAAACACCAGGTTATTGAGGTTGTTGATATCCTGTTGTGTTTGCCTGATCTGGTTTTCCTTGAGTTGGTTGTTGAAGTTGATCACTTCATCGTGGCGCTGCTGGATATGCGATTTCAGCTCATTCACAATTTTTTCCTGTGTACCGATCGCTTCAACAAGTTTTTCGAGATTCTTCACACGACCGATCTTCTTTCCCTCGAACAACCCTACGCTACCGCCGGTGAGTGAATATTTGCCTTTAACATACTTGCCATTTTTTTCAAGTACCACTGCGCCATTGCTGTTCTTCAGTGCGTCTTCATTTTCAGCAATGAATACATTACCCAGCAGATGCTGCGCCAGTTTTGAATACTGACCGTCTATTTCTACAACATCCAAAGCCGGGATTGTTCCTTCCGGCTGGTGTGCTGGAGTATGGTCCGTAAATTTATCAAGCAGGAAGAAATTGGCTTTCCCCTTCTTGTTATCATCAAGCAGGTGAATGGCCTGTAATCCTTCTTCCAGGTTATTCACCACATAATAATTGAGGTATTGTTCCAGCACATTTTCTACAGCGGTACGATACTGCTCTTTTACATAAATGATATCAGACAACAAGGGTGCTTGATGATTCCAGCCTGTATTCTTGTGAAGGAATTTCACACTTTCCGGGTAGCCTTCCATGGAGTCGATCAGGCTCTTCAACAGGTCGTGTTCATTTTTCCTGGCATCCAGTTTACGGCTTTCTTCGGCAAGTGTTACCCGCAAACCTTCCAGTTTATTTTGGGTCTGAAGTATCTGCTCCTTGATATTTTCATGCTCCTGCTGCAGTTTTTCAAGTTCCTGCTGCTTTTGGGCCAGTTCTGTTTCCCTGATCTTCTTATCTTCTTCCAGTTGTTTTATCTGTGCCTGGCGATGCGTTTTTTCCTCCTGAATCTGGTTAATGGTGCGCTGAAGATTCTGGATAGACGTATCAGCTACAGCCACTTTTTTCTCAGCATCAAACTGGTTGCGCTGGATCGCCTGGTTATCCCGGCGAAGTATATCAATCGTAGAACGTTTTTCATCAAAAGCACTGCGCTTGGCTTCTACTGTTGCTTTCAGGGTTTGCAGGGAAGTTTCCAGTTCCTTGAGTTTTTGTTCTTCGTCTTTGATCTGGTTACCGGTAAAGCTGATGCTTTCTTCGAGGCCTGTTAATTGACCGGCAGCTTTCTGTATGAATTCATTCAGACCAGCCTGCCTTTCTTTCAGGTGCTGAAGACGTTGAGAACCCAGGCTTTTTTCATTTTCCTTGCTCCGTACTTTATCGAGCATGTCGTTATAAGCATGCTGCATCTGCTGCAGGGCTTTTTCTTTCTCTACAAATCCCAGTTTTTCCTGTTCAAGTGCTGCCTCTTCTTTTGCGATGGCCGTTTCAAGTTCAATACGCTTGTCAACTTCCTGTTGCTGCTGTTCATTGAGATCTCGGTAAGTGATGTTGAATCCTTCAAGGGCGGCTTTGGCCAATTCTATACTTACTTCTTTGTATTCCTTTTTGATCTCGTAGTATTTCTCTGCCTTTTTCGCCTGGCTTTCAAGCGTTTTCAACTGGTTGTGTATCTCGAACAGCAAGTCTTCGATACGTGCAAGGTCCTGCTCGGTGGCATCAAGTTTGAGTTTGGCTTCCTTCTTACGTGTTTTGTAGATGGTAATGCCGGCGGCCTGTTCCAGCATTTTACGGCGGCTGTTGTCCTTATCCTTAATGATATCATCCACCATCCCCAATTCAATAATGGCATAACTGTCGGTGCTTACACCGGTATCCATAAACAGGTTGTGGATGTCTTTCAGCCTGCAGGCAACATCATTGAGGCGATATTCACTTTCCCCGCTTTTGTAGTATTTGCGGGTAATGGTAACAGTGTTGAACTCTGTGGGTAACAGGTTCTTGGTATTCTCAAAAGTAAGACTCACTTCAGCAAGGCCGCTGGCACTTCTGCTCTTGCTGCCATTGAATACGAGGCTTTCGAGGTTTTCACTACGCAGGTTACTGATCTTGTGTTCCCCGATCACCCAGCGGATGCTGTCGATGATATTACTTTTACCGCAACCGTTCGGACCGATAACACCAGTGATTCCTTCATCGAAGTTCAATACCGTTTTGTCGGCGAAACTTTTAAATCCTTTGATTTCTAGACTTTTTAAACGCAATTTTCTATATTTTTTAGAGGTATAAACCTGGTTAATTAAGATTAAGATACCTGGCCGGAAGGCAGCCCAACCGGAAAACAGGAAGCTGTAAAAATAAATCAATGGCTTTAGTTTGCCCTGCCTTATTACGTTAATAAACAGTGTAATTATGCACAGGTTTCTCACAGAAATGATTTCTTATCTGGATAAGTTTTGATATTTAATTTGGTCATGTAAATAAAAAGCCTGAAATTCGATGTTCAAACATTAATTATT
>JAFDXA010000111.1 GCA_018268185.1 Bacteroidota bacterium | reverse complement strand
GCTGTAAATAAATATGGATTGAAACCTTTGGGTAAAGTAGTGAGTATGGCTGTTGCCGGGGTTGAACCGGCGGTGATGGGAATAGGCCCGGTGCCGGCTACTCAAAAAGCGCTTAAAAGGGCAGGGCTTACCGTTAGTGACCTGGATCTTATTGAACTGAACGAGGCTTTTGCATCCCAGAGTATTGCCTGCATACATGATCTTGGACTAGATCTTGAAAAAGTAAATGTAAACGGGGGCGCCATTGCGCTTGGTCATCCACTCGGGTGCAGCGGTGTTCGCATTGCAACAACCCTGCTTCACGAAATGAAAAGGCGTAATAGCAAATATGGTTTGGCAACAATGTGTATCGGCGTAGGACAGGGTTCTGCGATAATTTTCGAGGCTGAACCCTAAACTTTCAACTTTAAACGTTCAACGTTAAATATTAAAGGTTGAACGAAAGTATCAATGATCACTCGCTTGCTTATAACCTATACAACAGTTTCCTGATAAGCCTGTAGTTTACAAGTATGCAAAGCAACCACAGCAGCGCAGCCAATGCAATAACACTGATATGAATCAGGGGCGAGAGTTCATCCCTGTTGTTCAGTGCGATTCCCTGGAACAACCATTGTAATAACTGTGTTAAGCACAATGCAACGATAATGATAATTGTGTAAGCCGGTATCCATTTTTTAGCTACTGTTTTACTGAGCCATCCCGGCGAATATCCCAATGTGAGCAGCAACTGAAGATTGTCTTTACTCCTGGCGATCATGAGCTGCAGGTAGAAAGAGAAAAGCATCATGGCAAGTAATATTACCAGGATAGCAAATCCGCCCAGGCCTGTAACTACGGCCTGCAAAACCTGTTTCACTCTTCCGAATTTTGTTTTGTCTTTATTTACCCGGTAATTTTTCTGCTGTAAAAAATCAAGGAGTTCAGGATTGTTGGCATCAACTGTTTTTAAGTAGATCCTTGCAGCAGGAGGATTGGGCGCATTGCCATATTCCCGGTTGGCCCATTTCAAAAACTCTTCCGGAACCAGTACCGAATTGATGCGGTCGCTCAAAGCAACAATTCGTGCTTTGTATTTCTGAATACCTCCCGGTCCATAACATTCCAGGAAAATGGTAACCATGCCGGCACTGGTTCCTGAAAGTTGCGGTAACCCCTGGGCCGGGGCAAATATGTTATACATCTCCAGGAAATCGGCAGAGAAAATAATGGGTACTTCCTGCTGGCCGGGCTGCCACGAAAAAGACGGGGGTACCGTATCAATAAAATCATTCTTCAATGATTCCAGGAAGAGATCGGTGCTGAAAGGAATGATATCGCCTGCACTCACTTTTGCACGAAATTGGTTGCTGATCAGTGGAGCAGCATCTTTGATAAAAGGCTTCGACTGCAGTTCTTTTAGATCTGCATCATTGAACCTGTTATCGTTGCCCATGTTCTGATCAGTAATGTTCTTTGTAATTGCTATGAAATCAAAACCGTTCTTTCTTGGATTCTTGTCTTTCAGCAACTGGTTAATGTTTATATACATCTGTACCGAACACAAGAGCAGCAGCACGCCGATGGCCAGCCCGGCATAACTGAAAAAACGGGATGTGTTATTCTGCCCGATGTTGAGGAACGGCGCAATTGTTCTGAAAGAAAGTTTTGTCTTTTTGATCGGTTCCATAGATTAGAGATAAATGATACGGTCTGCTTTATAAAATTCAAGTCGCTTGAGATCGGCCAGTACAATGGCCGCATTTCTTTTTTTAGCTTCTTCTTCTATGAGTTCCATTGCTATCATGCGGTTGTTCTCATCAAGATTGCTGTACGGTTCATCCATCAGTATGAAATCAAAAGGCTGTTGCAATGCCCTGATGATCGCCACACGTTGCTGCTCACCATAACTGCAGGTTCTGGCCAGTTTTGATAGTTTGTTTTCAATCCCGAGCCTGGCAGCCATTTCTTTGATCCTTTCTTCACCATGAAAAGGATTAAGCACTCTTTTGATATTGATGTTTTCAAATACGGTATGATCAGGAAATAGGCGGAGGTCCTGGAAAATGATACTGCATACAGATGACCTTATTGCAGCGAAATCTTCTGCGGAAAAATTTTTAAGCTGTTTACCATCTATGGAAATGTTTCCGTTGAAATCATTCCTGAGTCCATAGAGAAAATGAATGAAAGAAGTTTTACCGCTGCCACTCGGCGCAACGATCTGGATCCTTTCTCCTTTTGATATCTGCAATTGTTCATTCCATATCTGGGAGCGTTCAATCTTTTCTTTTTCTAGGTACGATGGTTGTACTTTATCGAGGCTGATCATATCTGAAAGAAAGTAAAAGCCGTCGTAAAGTTTATTTAGACGGCTTTTACATAGAAATTTGGTTAACGAATTATTTGGCAGGAACGACAGCTGTTGTGTCTACAAGAGCAGGTTCTTCGCTGTAGTCGGTTTTCCAGCGATCATCTTTTTTCTTCTTGATGGCGCCAAGTTCGCTGAAATAATTATTAAGCTGTTTAAGGCTGTTGGTCGATTTGTCAACCAGGTTTACTTCGATGTGCTGAACACTTGCGCCCGATTCATTGCCACCGCTGTAAGCAACCATGTTATCCCACATTTTCAGCGAAGCATCGAACATGGCCTGGTCGAGACTGTCTCTGCTGGCTTCTTTGGCGAATGTTTTCATGATATACTGGAAGTTGATATAAGCGCCGCCGGAAGTTCCCGCGATCTTATCCATAAAGTCGAAGCTGTTGGCTCCTGCTTTACCTATATAAGCATCAACATCCTGTTTTTTATTTCCGAGTGCAAAAAGGTTGTCGTTTAGGTTGTAGAAAACAGCCGGCCCTTCACTGCCATTGAACTTGTCTTTTCCAAATTTATTGGCAGCTTCAATGAGTTTGTTGAATGAAGGCTTGTCGCCGATAGAAGCACTGAACAAAAAGCTGGCATTTGGCCTGCCGCTGCTGTCTTGCGCAATATCACTTACGGCAAGCATGATGTCTCCTTTATTGGCTTTGATGAAATCATCCAATGTAAAGCCGAGCATGCCGGTTCCCATATTGGCAAATCCTTCTACGCCCAGTAATTTGATGTATTCCCTCAAACCTTCTGGTTTAAAATTGAATACGAAAAGTCCGGCGAGATTTTTAGATGGGATACGTTTTACCATATCAGCATCGATTTTGTCGCCACTGTATTTTTTTACGAGGTCAGACATTTCTTTTCCCATATAACTCCTGAAATCCATATCGAGTTTACCGTTCTCGAAAGTAAGTGTGCCGGTAACCCTTGATCCTTCATAGATCTTCTTTGTGTTAAGCATGCTTAATGGTCCCATGGCTGCAGTTGAAAGACCATCCAATTTTGAAAGTTCTTCCATATTCATCCAGAAGTGTACATCGCCTTTTTCGCTCATCAGTTCAGAAAACTTCTCGTCTTTACCAAGGCTTTTGTCTTCTTTCAGGCTGAATATTTTTTCTGCCAGGGCGATCCTGTCTACCTTCACTTCCGGTGCAGGTGTATAAGCGCTGTCGTACATGCCTCTGTATCTATCGGAGTTATTGCTTTTGATATCGCCTACCAGTACAAATTTCTCTTTGTTCCAGGCGGCGGTCATATCTTTTGAGTCAGAAAAATTCAAACTGTTCTTTTCAGATATTACGGCTTTATCTTTTCCTGCCTCAGCTGTAAATTTTTTGAACTTCGCTTCGTCCTTGATCGTTCCTTCAATAGCCATGTAGGTCACAGATGAATCCCTGGCTACAAAGAGAATGATGTCGGTCTTTACATCTATACCAGTATTTTCAGGATCATCCATCACTGATTTCATCAGGGCAGTTGTATTGGAATCTTCGTAAGCTTCTTTAAAGAGCTGGTTCTTTTTGATCTCATCCCAGGGCAGTTTGGATGATAAAGACTCTCCGTTTAAATGAAGAGCGAAAATTGCCTGTTCCGGAATGTAACGTCCTTCTTTGTTTGTTTTGCTGCAGGAAGCAAACAATACAATGGCAACCGCTGCCAGCAAAAACGGGTACTTAATTCTTAATTGCATATACTTGTTTTTTTACTTAATACGAATACCGGGTTATAGTAACCTTCAGGATTTGTTATGAAAAAATAAAGATAACTGATTTACGGCTACAGCCTCCTGTTGGGCTGTTGAGAGGTTCTTCACCACTGCGTTGCCGGTTTCTATTTCCTTACTGCCGATGATCACGGCAAAAGGGATGCCTTTCTTTTCAGCGTATTTGAACTGTTTATCCATTTTAGCAGTTTCATGAAAGAGCTCGCATGAAATACCTGATCTTCTCAGTTCCTGCATTGCTTTGAAAGCAAAGAGGCTTTCTGCCTCGCCGAGGTTAAAGAAAAGTACTTTGGTGCCGATCTGCAGATCATCCGGGAAGAGGCTTAGTTCTTCCATTACATCATAGATCCTGTCGATACCAAAGCTGATACCTACCCCTGCAATATCCGGAACCCCGAATGAGCCGGTGAGGTTATCATAACGACCGCCGCCGCCGATACTGCCCATTTTAACATCTGCCGGGGCTTTGGCTTCAAAGATCACGCCGGTGTAGTAGTTGAGTCCACGGGCAAGTGTGAAATCGATATCGATGTTTACATTTTCGCAGTGATTGCAAACGTAGCGGAGTTCAGCCAACCCTTTGGCGGCGGCATCATTTCCTGTAAACAGTTTTTCAGCGGCGGCCAGTTTTTCTACATTGCTGCCGCTGATGGAAAGGTATTGTTCAATGGTAGCAACCTGTTGCTGTGTTAGGCCACGCTGCAGCAATTCTTCTTTCACTTTGTCTACCCCAATCTTATCCAGTTTGTCAATGGCTGTACTGATGTCAATCATTTTATCGGCACCGCCGCATAGTTCGGCCAACGCTGTAAGTATGTTCCGGCTGTTAAGCTTGAGCTGGTATTTGGTGAGGCCAAGCTTTACGAATGATTCGTGGTAGATATTTGCCAGTTCAATTTCGTTGAGCAGCGATTTGCTTCCCACTACATCGGCATCGCATTGTGTGAACTCACGGTAGCGTCCTTTTTGCGGCCTGTCGGCACGCCATACCGGTTGTACCTGGTAGCGTTTGAAGGGGAATGTAAGCTGGCCATGGTTCATGGCAACATAACGTGCAAAAGGAATGGTGAGGTCGTATTTCAAAGCCCGTTCTGTAAGAGCTGGTGAGTTTTTCCCTTCCATCATTTTTTCAAAACCCTCTTTGGCTTTATCGGCGTTTTTGGGATCGTTCAATCCATTGTTCAGGATCTTGAAAATGAGTTTATCGCCTTCTTCACCGTATTTGCCCATCAGTGTTTCCAGGTTTTCCATGGCTGGTGTTTCCAGCGGCTGAAAACCGTAGAGTTCAAAAACGTTCCTGATGGTTGATAATATATAATTGCGTTTCCGTACCACGGCGGCAGAAAAATCCCTGGTGCCCTGTGGTAATGATGGTTTGGCCATTAGTTGTTTGCTGTTTGTTTGATCATATATTTTTCAATCACCGCATCACAGGCTTTGTTGAGCAGTTCAAATACTTCGTGGTAGCCGGGCTCGGGCCCATACCAGGGATCCGGCACATCCATGTTCTGCCCGGGATAGAGTTCGTTCAGGAATAATTCAACTTTCTGTTTATCAAATTTGCTTCCTGAAATATGTTCGATGTCAATGAGAATATCTTCTGCCATAGCATATATAATATCATAATTGTCCAGGTCTGCTTTCATAAACCTTCTTGCACGCTGCTGGCTGATATCAATTCCATGGAGGCGGGCTACTTTCTGGCTCAATGGATGCGGAGCTTCTCCAATATGGTTGCTGTTGGTTCCGGCGCTGTCGATTGTCCAATCCAATCCTGCCTGTTCGGCCTTATGCTGCATGATTCCTTCTGCAAGCGGACTTCTGCAGATATTTCCCAGGCATACCATTAAAATTCTCATCCGGCAAAGATAGAGCATAGTTGTAAGCTATCATTTATGGATTAGACAAACGGTTGCATCTAATTGTCAACCGCAGTCCGGAATCTATTTCATCACCATTAAAGCCATCATCATGAAAGCAGATGCAATTTTACAATCGGATGTGCTTGATATTATTTTCGACCGCCGTAATAAAACTTACGGGGCTTATGTGCTTCGCCGTTTTTATAACAACAGGTTGTACAAGGCACTGGGCGCTACATTTACCATAGCAGCCGCATTGCTTGCTACAGCCATACTTATGGAAACTAAGAAGGAAAAGATTTATCCTCCTGATACAGTTACCAGGATATTTTCCATTCCTCCAGCTAAGCCTGCTGCCAAAGAGATAAAGCCTGTAACTGTTCCGCAAAAACCAAAGGCGCCGGCTCCGGTATCACCATCCCAAACATTTGTGGCAAAGGTGAGCATCGTTGATGATAACAGGAATGCTACCAAACTGGCCGATAATCTCGATAGCCTGGAAATAGCCAGTGAAACCAATACCGCCGGTAAACCAGGAGGAAACATCATTCATGTTGAACCGGGCACGGGCAGCGGCGGCACAGGAGGAACCGGAACTGAACCTCCAAAAGCTGTTGATAAGATAACCCCAAGAATCACGGCAGATGTGATGCCCGCATTTCCCGGAGGTGAACAGGCCTTGCTGAAATTCCTGCAGAGAAACCTGCAGAACCCCAAAGACCTGGAAGAAGGCGAAGAAGTGTTGGTAAGGGTGAGTTTTGTAGTGGGTTATGATGGAACGCTGAAAAGTTTTGATGTGTTACAGGATGGCGGCACTCCTTTTAATAATGAAGTGATCAGGGTGCTTAAAAAAATGCCGGCCTGGACGCCGGGAAAAAGTGCCGGGGAAAATGTGTCGGTATACTACAGCCTGCCGGTAAAGTTTGTTGCGGGGAATGAATGATTACCTGCAGAAACCTGTAAATTGCAATTTCCAATCCTGAACAACAGGAATATAAATACGGAAGCTATGGCATTGGAAGAATTTGAAAAAGAAGAACTCAATGAACGCGACAAAGGCTACATAAGAATGCGCAGCCTGATGGATTATGGTATGGGTATACTCTGGTCGGCGATGGGTGGCTTTCTTATTTTTGTAAACCAGTTCAACACCGGCCTGGAGTTAAGGTATGACGCCTCAACACTCCGGGTGTTCGGTTCCATTTGCCTGGTATATGGATTGTTCAGGATATACAGGGGTTTCAAGAAAAATTACCTGAGGGAAAGATGATGAAAAGATCAATAAAAGGAGCGGTATTCTTTTTATTGCTCTTCCTATTTTCTGCCTGCAAAAGCCGGAAACAGCAAACAAAGGATCCTGGTGATAAACCTGGTGTGGGAACCATCCACATCACCGTGGATGAATCTTTCAGGCCCGTTATGGAAGAACAGATCCGTGTTTATGAGCTGTCGTATCCCGGCGCCCACATCATTGCCTCTTACAAACCGGAAGCAGATTGCTTTAAAGATTTTTTCAGGGATTCTGCCAATCGCCTGGTAATCGTTACCCGTGGCCTTACAGATAAGGAAGACAGGTACATGCTTGATTCTTTGTACTACAGGCCGGGGTGGGACAAGATCGCCACAGATGCCATTGTTGTGCTGGTAAACAGCAAAAGCAACGATACGCTTTTCAGCCAGGAGCGATTGAGGCAACAGCTGCAGGGAAAACAGGGGCGTGAGCAACAGATCGTATTTGATGGATTGAATGCAACGAGTACGGTAAGGTTTATCAGGGATTCGATCCTCAAGGGCGCCGCATTTGACACAACCGTTGTGAGAGCGGCCAGGAACAGCAGTGAAGTGATCAATTTTGTTGCTGAAAATGAAAATGCGATAGGCCTGGTTGGCATCAGCTGGATCGGGAACCCGGAAGACAGCGCACAGTTGCAATTGTTAAAAAAAGTGAAGATCGCCTATGTGCAGTGCAGCGCCTGTGAAGATTCCCCGTATGTAAAGCCAATGCAGGAGAGCATCTTAACGAGAAGATACCCGCTGGTACGTGGTTTGTATTATATCATTAAAGAAAACTATTTCGGGTTGGGATCAGATTTTGTGAACTTCCTGAAATATGAACGTGGACAGTTGATCTTCAGGCGAGCCTATCTTGGCCCGGTTATGGATTTCAACATCAGGAATGTGAAGATCAACGAGAAATTAAACTAAAAATATGACGGAGCTTTAACGGTTTCTTAGATATTTTTATAACATTGCAACAGTCAATTGAACGAATAAAATGATAAAGATGAAAAAAATGAAAACGCTTGTTTTGTCGGCAGTGTCGCTTTTTGCGGTAAACTTCCTGTATGCGCAAACGGTGGAGGATGGCAAAACTTTCATGTATTACGAGAGGTATAAAAGTGCCAGGGACGTATTTCAGAAAGTACTTGCTTCCAATCCTGCCAATGAAGAAGCTGCATACTGGCTTGGCCAGGCTTACATAGCTCCGGATGACAGAACGGCGAAAGATATAGCTGATGCAAAAGCATTGTACCAGTCGAAACTCACCACCAACCCCAACAGCCCGCTGCTCATCGCAGGTATGGGGCACATAGAACTGATCGAGGGAAAAACACAGGATGCCCGCAGCAGGTTTGAAACCGCCATCAACCTCAGCCAGGGAAAAAGCATACCCGTTTTG
>JAFDXA010000110.1 GCA_018268185.1 Bacteroidota bacterium | reverse complement strand
TGAATACATACTCATACTCAGCGGCGATCAATTGTACCAGATGGATTTTGGCGACATGATGAACAATCATATTAATTCAGGAGCCGCCATATCCATTGCAACCATTCCTGTTGCAGAGAGAGAAGCTACCGAATTCGGCATTCTGAAAGTTGATACCGAAAGCTGCATCAATTCATTTATTGAAAAACCAGCCAAAGAACTGTTGCCTGCATGGGCAAGCGACACAGGCGAAGAAATGAAAACACAGGGCAGGAATTACCTTGCATCGATGGGGATATATATATTCAACAGGCAGTTGTTGTTCGACCTGTTGCTGAATGAAAAGAAAGATGCAACGGATTTCGGTAAAGAGATCATTCCATATACCATCGATAAATACAAAGTGGTGAGTTACCAGTACGACGGATACTGGACCGATATCGGTAACATTTATTCTTTCTTTGAAGCCAATCTTGCATTAACACTTGAAATTCCTCCTTTCAACCTGTTTGATAACGACAGGATGGTTTACTCAAGAGCCCGTATGTTGCCTCCATCCAAGGTAAGCGGTACAACAATGCAGCAAACGATCATTGCCGAAGGTTGTATCATTCACGCAGCTACAATGGCAAACAGCGTGATCGGTATCAGGAGCCGTATCGGGCTTGGCAGCCATATTAAGAGTTGTTATATCATGGGTAATGATTTCTACGAAACCATTGAAGAGATCGCTCACAATTATCAAAGGGGTATTCCCCGCGTGGGCATCGGCGACAACTGCGATCTTCACAATGTGATCGTTGACAAGGATTGCCGCATCGGTAACAATGTAAGTATCAAAGGCGGCGCACACCTGCCAGACCATGATCATTCTTTATATGCGATCAAAGACGGTATTGTGGTGATCAAGAAAGGCGCAGTGATACCCGATGGCTTTTCCATTTGATGAAAGAAACTATATAAAAAATAAAGAGCGAATGTTGATTGATTCTACATTCGCTCTTTTACTTTCAGCATCTACTATTTATAAAAGCGTGTTCCAGTAAAACTGTTCGATCCATTTTTTTGAATCAGGGTCGTCATCACTGAACCAGTCTTTGGTGCGCTCTTTAAGTGTACTTTTTAAAGTAGTACTGGTATAATATTTCTTGGCAGTAACGGGTTTGATTGATGCTTCATCTATTCCATTCAATACTACTTTTGTAGCGATCCAGGAAGCGTACATCCTTGGAATAGTGAGACCCAGTACCAAACCTGGCAAACCATTGATAGAGCAAGGCCCGCTTGGTATGGTGATCTCATCAGAATAAAAAGCAAATACATACACACTGTCCATGATCTTGCCAACAGCCTTTCTGCAATTGTAACCTGCAATGATGCGGTTCTCATTGGTAAGGCGCCACTGGATAACGGGAATGGAATCTTCAACATTGAAATACGATCCGAATACCTGCTTCTGTACATTCATCCTGTTCTTATTGAAATCCATGAACCATACATTTTCTTCATCGTTGCGGCGCATGAACTCAGGAACTTTTTTATCGTCCCAATGATCGAATTTGTAAACACTCTTGTTATTTGCAAAACTGAGTTTATAATAACCTGTTTTGAATTGGGGCAGGTTTTCCTTCAGCATTTCATCCCAACTGTTGGAACCCATGGTTTTCTTTACGTTCACTTTTACTTCGTATTCCACTGTTGCTTTTTCAACAAACAGTTGCTGGGCTTTTGATGCAAGCATGCTGCAAACCAAAGCTGCTGTATATATAAGTTTCATTTTCATTTTTCCTGATTTTGGTGGTTAGGTAATTAACTTCCCGGTGTGGATGCTTTCGCTCCCTTATTTTTGAAATCCCATGAAAAGCCAACCAGCCAGTAACGTTTCAGCCTGTCGTTCCTTTCTTCTTTGTAAACGTTGCCGTTGAAACTTCTGTCTACACCAATATTCTGGTTGAGAATATCACGCACCTTAAAGAAAACGGTGAATTCATTGTTTTTAAAGGTGCGCTGCAGACTGGCGTTCCACATGTGGTTGTCGATATTGCTATCGAACTGTGTTGTTTTCTGCCTGATGTAATACTGGTAATCGGTGCTGATCGACCATACCTTGCGGATGTAAACAGTTACATAAGACTGCAGGGTATTGGTGATGTAATTGATGGAAGTATTTATGTTACCGTTTGTTTTGGGATTGAACTGGGTAGTTTTGTTGTTGTTGTAAGAAAAATCGTTACCCACGGAAATGTCATACTTCTTGTCCTTGCCTTTGGATATCCATACAGACAGTCCGGTTGACAAATTTTTGGCGTAGCTGGTTACCGAGTTGATAACATTGGCTGATTTCATATAAGACAGGTTCGGGTTGAAGTTGAACCTGGTATCAATTTTCTTGATCTTGAAACCGGTACCTGCCCAGATGCTGAGGTTGTAATTGCCATTGGTATTAACGGGTTGGCTAACCGTGCGGCCGGTGCTGGTATTGATGGTCTGGCTGTTCGTGATGGCATTGCTGGTTTGCGTGAAATTGATGGATTGATAGGTCCATATATCCTTAATGAAATTATAACCGTTGTGCTGGATGTTGAATGAATTGGTGAACGAAGGCTTCAGGTTCGGATTACCAATATACTGGTTGAAATAATCATTGTTATTTGTTAGCGGTTGTAACTGGTTAAGCGTTGGTTGCTGTGTATTGCCATTGTAGCTGAAGCGCAGGTTGTGATTGGCCTTGTAGCTGTAATTAAGATTCGCAGCAGGAAAGAAATTGGTGTAATTCCTGATATAATCCTTGTTCACCGAATTGTCTTTTAAATCAAAATGAGTAAAGCCAAAACCATAACCTATGGTTGCCTTTAATTTTTTACCCGTGTAATTCAGTTTGGCAGAAGGTCTGTGTATGCTGATGCGCTGGTCAAAGTCATTGGTGAGTGAATCAACTTTTGTATCATACCTGCCGGTTAAGCTGTTGTATGCGTAAGTAACCTGGTCGTTGTTGCCGGCACTGTAAGAGAATTCATAACCGATTTCAAGTGCGTATTTCTTTGCCAGCGGTTCGGTATAAATAACTTTAGAACTCAGCTTTTGAGTGGCCTTTTCAAAATCCCTCATCTGGTCAAGATCCTGGGAAGTACCCGGGCTACCATTCAGGTAGGGTAGGTTGGCAGACTTTAGATAACTGGTACCATCATTCGCCAGCCTGTTCCAGTCGCTGCTTACAGAAATGGTACGCCTTGCCTTTTTGAATTTATGCTTGAAGAGTATGTTGGCCGACAGCGCATTTTTATCGCTGTTGGTTTTGCTGTCAGATGAGCTGGTGTTATTATAAATGCCTTTGTCGTTCTTCGTAAAAGATTCCTTTTCTTCTTCACTCTCGGTGTGATAGAAATTAGCGCCTACTGTTAACTTTAAACTGTTTGCTGTATCGATCTTTACATCATAAGTGCCTTTGAGTTTTACATTATACCTGTTCACGTGCGATTTCTGGCTGGCCGTTTCGTTCAGGAATATGTTCTCGTTCGTAAGTGTATCAAGCACGGGAGTTCTTGTATAGCTTGACATCGTGTTGTCATATATCTGGCTGTTGAACTTCGGAGAAAAATTCAACGTTTTCTTATCATCCCATTTATTGCTGTACTGAACACCGGCATTGATATTCCTGATAAAACCGTTCTCTGTGTTAACGTAAGGCTCATCATCACTTCCTCCGCCACGCCACATGAACATCATGCCGCCGTCTTCATCCATACTCATACTGTAATTTTCTGATTCGCCTCCGTATTTTTCATTGTCCTGCCAACTCAATCCGTCCTGGCCGGTATTACCCTGCAGAACGAAGGCAGATATTTTACGCTTGCCTTTGAAGGTGCTGAACATGATATTGTTGTTGTAACGGTCGTCGATACCTTTCAAAAGGCCTCCCGACGTACTGATCTTTCCGAAATATCCTGTCTTTCGGTTTTCCTTAAGTTTCAGGTTGATGGTCTTCTTGGTTTGCCCGTCATCAATACCGGTAAATTCAGCCTGGTCGCTTTTCTTGTCAAACACCTGTACTTCTTTTACAGCATCGGCTCGCAGGTTTTTTACTGCCATGCCCGGATCATCACCGAAAAATTCTTCACCATCTACAAGCACTTTCTCCACCGTTTCACCCATGGCTTTGATCTGGCCGTTCTTATCAACCTGGATGCCGGGAAGTTTTTTCAGGAGCTCTTCTACATTGGCATTGGCGCTTACTTTAAAACTATCGGCTGTATAAACCGTAGTATCGCCTTTGATGCGGATAGGGCTTCCGCTCTTGATGATCACAGCTTCCAGCAGTTTGCTTTTGGGTGTAACAGCAATGCTGCCGAGTGTGTTGTCGGAACCTGATGTCTCAATGTCTTCAATGTACTCTGCAAAAAGCGGGTGCATTACCATAAGTATATGCTTTCCACTGTTTACATTTTTTAAACTGAAATTACCGGAAGCATCAGTGCGGGTAAATCTCTCCAATACAGAATCCTTCACAGAACGCACCGCTACAACAGCATTTTTTACGGCTACATTTGCTGTTGTGTCCTGTACGTTTCCACTAAGATTGCTGGTT
>JAFDXA010000010.1 GCA_018268185.1 Bacteroidota bacterium | reverse complement strand
TGGTTTTGCAGAGAAAGACAACAAGCAGGAATTGCTCAAAGTAAACGAGATACTGGCAAAATACCCGGGGCATAAACGGGTGGCTTTTTTTAAAATGAAGATTGATAAAAGGGAGGGGCTGAGTGCTCCGGAACAATCCGAACTTGAGAAATTTCATAAACTCCTGTTGAAATAGTTCCCTGAAAATGCAGCTTTTACAGATCTTTTCTGAAAAAATATCTTCATTTGCTTGTGATTGCCGAATCTGCAGACTATATTTACTCCAGCTTACACCACTTACTCCTTATCAATTACCCTGATCCTCTGAATTTCCCGTTCATATTTTCACCCCCTCACGGTAAAATTTTTGCAGATATCCTCTGAATTGCTTCTGTATCCCGCATGAGCTATGATAGCTTTTCATCACTCAACCCGGATATTCCATCCTTTGTTCTTCTGAAAGCCCCGGTAGCCCGGAACATAATTGTATTCCGTTTGCCGGTATAAAAAGTTTCAGATAACCTATAACATCATAAAAAAACAACGTATGGAAAATTTTTACACTTCTTACACCAAGGTGGTGCAGGGTAAAACCTATTACTTCGTAAAGAAGTTCCTCACTTTTCCTGAGTTCAATAATGTGCCGAATGTACTGGCGGGATATGGCATGCATACAGATTTCGATAAGGCCTGCAACATCGCCATGATAACGGATACACGTATCAAACTTCAACTGCTCAACAGCATGGGTATGGGAAAGGGTGTGGTTGAAAAAGCGAAGGTGATAGACATGCTTCCGGCGAACTACGAATCAAAAACCATGACCAGGTAAACACCAGGAGGAAATTTCAATGAACTATACCTTGCACAGGAATCCTGATGGTATATTATGCCAGGCTGGATTTATATATGCTACCAACTACACGGTTTTACAGCCTGTTTATGGCTTCGTTACCATATTACGGCCTTCCTTATACCATAGTAAGGCGTTTACTTATTCTTCGTCCCCGATCGCGGGACATTGCAATACTTCAGCTGTCGGGTCGCTTCGGAAATGATAAGCGACCCTTTTTTTCCTGGTTTAAAATATTCATGCCCGCTGTTCGTCTGGTTAAGTACAACAATATTGTTGTGACTTAAAAATCATGAACATGCACTACAATCAGTCATGTGCCGCTAATGGCAACCACCACGGAAACAGGAACCGTCACCTGTTGATCCGCTCTATGCAGCGAGCAGCTGTAAACATTTACAAAACGGAAAACAGCTACGAAATGCTGGTATTTGCTCCCGGAAGGATCAAGGAACATTTTCACCTGGATGTGAAGGGAAATCAACTCACGGTATCTTATAATCCACCGGATGGCTTCCCACGTCCTGAATGGATATTAAGAGAATACAGCCGGGGTGGATTTGTGCGTACGTTTGAACTGGATGATTCCATTGATGCGACAGCTATTACTGCAAAGTATGCCGACGGTGTTTTGCAGGTAAGCCTGCCGGTAGTTAAGGGCAAGGAAGCTGAAAAGCGTGATATTGTAATTCAGTAACGCTGTTTCAACACGCAAACGAAAGGGATAGCCCGGGCTATCCCTTTTTCTTATTATGGTATCAACAAAAAAGCTACCCACCGGATGATGGATAGCTCTCTTTATCGTTTCAGGGGATATCAGTTATAATTAATTGTGTTATTAGCTGAATAAGCCACCTTTTTTCAATTCACGTGTGCCTTCGCCGATCAGGAAACCATTCTGGTAGATCTGGATCTTGTAATTTCCTTTCTGGAATGAAGTGCCGGGGTTGAAAGTGAAAGCTACATTCTTTGTTTTAGCTGTTTCCAGGTCAACTGGTAACTTGGCTGTATAGGTCTTGTCACCTTCTTCACGAGTTGTGAAACTTCCCGAAGTTCCGTTGGCAATAGGCTGGCCATCAGGTCCCATTACTACAACATACAGGTCAGTGCTTCCCGGTTGAATGATTCGGTTCGCTACATCAAAACTTACAACAATTTTGTCTACACGTTTTGCTGTAGTGGAAACTTTCTCCTTACCGTTCCTTTTAACGTTGTAAGGAGTGATCAGGATATTAGATGCATTCAGGGTTGAAGCAACGTCCACTTTTTTCTCAAGCTCTGTCTTTACAGTTGTTGTAGTAGCCAGGTCCTGTGTTAATTTTTCTTTATCAGCAGTGAGAACCATCTTATCCTGGGTGAGTGTTTGATTCTCCTGGGTCAAACGTGCAACTTCCTGTTCCATGCCTGAAATTTTTTCGTTCAGGTTGGCGATAAGAGTTTTTGCTCTTGCCAGTTCTTTGGCTGTTGCATTTTTGTTATTCAGGATCTTGCGGATCTCTTCTTTATCTTTTGCAATCTCACTGTTCTTTTCTGTTAATTGGTTCTGAAGGGAGGTAGTTACAGTTGCCATTGAATCGAGCCTTGCCAATGAAGCATCAAAGCTTGATTGCAGGTTACTTTTTTCATCGGAGATACTGGCGATCTTTGTTTCCTGTTGCTGAATTGTTTTTGTGTTGTTTGATTTGTCGTAAATGGTGTAACCGCCCAGTGATACCAGGGCTACAGCTAAAACACCGATGACAGCATTTTTCATTCCGCTTTTATTGTCGGCGTTTTGCATTTGAACGTCTGTGTTAGTTGTCAAGGGACTGTTTGATGTGCTCATGATATTAAATTTTATGTTTTTAAAATTTTGTTAGGATAAGTTTGAATTTTACTCGAACGACCCATTAAATTCCAAAACCGTGCCATGATTTTTTTTCTTTTATAAATCACTCATTGTTAGTTGTTAAGAAATTTTTAAGCCTGTTGCTGTTTATTGGCTTCCGACCCGTAATAGTTAAAATCTGCGTTTAATTATTAACAGATAAACACCATGTAATGCTTAAACCCCGGAAGTATGATGAATGTCTTAAACTCCATAACCGACGAAAAGGTTTTAAAAATTGTATTCATCATCATTAAAAACATTACCATGAAAAATTTTTTACTCACTTTGTTTACGGCTTCTTTTTTTGTGGCCTGTAAAACAGATCCCGGGAATAACCTGGCAGTTAAAACTGATCTCGTTCCTGTAAATACTGCAGGATATAATATGAGTAACGCAAGTACAGACGTAGCTAAAGCTGAAGACGAGGATAGGTATGAAGTGCCTGCACGGAAAAAAAAGACGCTTGTTTACAGCAAAGCAAAAAAAACAGCACCGGTTGCAGCTGAAGTGCCAAAGCAGGAACCTGCAGCTCAGGCAAACCAGTCTCCGGCTTCATCCAATGCCCCTGTTAACAATACCAACCAGCAGGCAAATACACCTGAAACAAAGCCGGCAGAAACAGCAAGCGGAACATCATCAGGCGAAGTGTCGAAAGGATCAGCAGGGGCTGGTGAAACAGCAGCCACAGAAGAAAAACAGGTAAAGAAAAAGGGCTGGAGTAATGCTGCCAAAGGCGCCGTTATCGGTGGTGCTGCAGGAGCCATTGGCGGAGCGGTGATCAACGGACGTAACAGGGCAGTGGGAGCGGCGATAGGAGCGGTATTGGGTGCTGCCGGTGGTTATGCCATCGGAAGAAAAAAAGACAAGGATAAAGAGAAAGATGCTGCGGATAATTTCAACGTGGCTGCAAACTGATCGATGAAATAAAATTAAATTGTTAATGCATGGTTTCGGCCATGCATTTTTTTGCCTGATGGAATTCATTTTTATGCGATGCAAAGATCAACATAAAGAAAAATGGCTCATTTTTGGACGTGTTATCAGTGCCTGAAAAAAAAGCAAGCTTATGTTTACAATCCATTTGCTCATAAAAGGAAAAGTGCAGGGTGTGTTTTACAGGGCAACCGCAAGAAGTGTTGCCAACCGGCTCGGCATTACGGGCTGGATCAGGAATACGGATGACGGAAATGTAGAAGCTGTGATTTCAGGAAACAGGGAGATCACCCAGCATTTTATCGACTGGTGTTGGCAGGGGCCGGAAAAAGCCCTGGTAACAGATGTTCAGGTAATGGAAATAGCCGAACAGAAATTCAGCGATTTTAAAGTAATGCGTAATTAAAGCTACTCAAAGTGAATTAGTGGATAAAATCAGCAGGTTCTTTCTTTCAAATGAAATAATTTGCGCCTCAAATAACAGCATAGTGATGCAGGTAGTAATTTATTGTTCATTGGCATTTATCATAGGCTTTGTAATTGCATGGATCACCAGGAACCAGGCACTCAATAATATTAAAAAGGAGCAACATGATATGACTGGTTTTCTCGAAAGGGAAAAACTGGGCAAAGAAAGGCTGCAAAGAGAAGTAGAACTCTTTCTTCAAAGAGAAAATGAACTTTCCCGTAAACTGGAAACAGCTGAAAAGATGATCAGGCAGATGGATTCTGATATTCTCCTGCTTCAAAAGCATAACGAAGAAACAGAGGATATGCTCAAGGCTCAAAATCCTGAAATATATGCCCTGAAATTAAAACTGATTGAGGCCGGGAATACGATCGCCCGGTTAAAAGCTAAAGAATCGCCTGCTTACGCAAAGTAAATGCTTCAAAAAAGTTGTGGTTTCAGAGTGAAGCAGTTAGTTCAGGTAAACAGGCATCATCACACCTGCTTAAGAAAGTGAAGCACTCCACTCCAGATTAAATAGTCCGTATTTTTCTTTGATACAGGTAAATAAGAAACAACTTGTAAAAGGTACATTGAATTGGCCGGCATCGTTACTGCTCTTTGCATTCATGGAAAATGTACCCATCACGTAGGCCATTGTACAGGAGGTCTCAACGGCATTCCACTCTCGAGGAACTATGGCATCAGTAAAACCATAGTCAACATGATTTGAAGCAATCTTTTCAACAAGGTTTTTCAACAGCCCCGGATCATAGAGGCTTGCAGAAATACTCATTTCTTTTTTCATAAACATTGAAGATTTTTAAATAGGATAAACCAAACTTAACAATAAAAATTAACATTTTCATAAAACAGCGCCTAAAAATCTGCCAGTTATTTTGTGGCTATTATACTACACGCTATTTGACAATGGGCCTGTTCAATCTTATAAACGTATTTTAAGAAAGAAAATTTCCAGGCATAGCAAAACGAACCGGGAGGCCGGTTCCCAACTGTATAGTTCTCATAGCCCGGGCCAAGGCTTAAGTCAATACATTCTATAAATTTCTCCCCTCAGAACATAATAATACAGCACCCCGCTAAATAGACCCCGGATTTGAAACTTTTTTGCACTTTTTACCCAAGTGCCCAAAATAGTTTTTGGCTAAAACAGGGCCCAAAAGGCACTTGTGTGGGATTTTTTTTCTGTATTAAGAGAAAAAAAACGTCCATTGTGTTTAAAATGCACCTACAACCACCATAAATTGAGAATAATTTTTTGTAGCAAAATTTCTGATTGTCACAAATTTTGCTACAAAAAATGTTGCAGCTTTTTGTTGTAGCAAAATTCAGCAAAGCGTTAAAAATTGCTACAACTAATGCAATTGTTTTTCAATCAATTAGCAGGTAAAACTCTCCGAAAAAAGAGGTTTTTTTATCAGTTGAACACATTTTTGCTATTGATGATGAGGCAATGTGCTTAAAACTTCCTGGCAATTGTAAAATCTATCAACCGGCAAACCGGACTCACTCTTGAAAGCAGGAGGATTTTTTATACAACCACATAAAAACCATTAAGAATATCAGATTGGGAGATCCTTTGACAGAAAAAAAATTAATAAAAAAGAGTTTTCCTTAATCCTGGCTCTGTTGCAAGGTATTTTTCAATAAAAGT
>JAFDXA010000109.1 GCA_018268185.1 Bacteroidota bacterium | reverse complement strand
ATTCTTGCTTTTACAAGCGCCAGCTCTGCTTCAAAATTTTTCTCCTGTAATTGCTGCTTGATCTTTATATCTGCATACCAGCGTATAAATCCTTTCATCACCAACGCAATGATACCATGCACCAATGCCAGCAGGCTCATGAAAGCGATCATTACCAATATTTCTTCAAAACCGTTATACTGCAGGATATAACCATGCATCAATATATTCAGACTGGCAAAACCGGTAAAGCCAGACAACAGGATTCCGAGCAATCCTGTTATACACAGCAATGCAATTTTCTTCTGCGAAAGATATCTGTCGAATAACAACAGGTAGAAAAAATAAAAACCTATAAGTCCGGGAAGGATCGTAAAGAAACTGATCTGCAAAACAGCAGGCTTCATATAGTGCATGCTGCCCGATCCATTCCGGATGCCCGCCGCCTGTACAAAGAAAATGAACAGGCTGATCAGCGCCAGGTACAATATCCAATACCCGGCATGCAACAGTATTATAAAAGATCTTCTCATCAAAAACAGTGTTCATGCACAAATACAAATCCGGTTCAAAGATGGAAAAAATTATCCTTTTTCTTTCCCGGAAACATACAGCCAGTAACCAAGCAGGCTGAAGAAAACAAAATATCCCAACGACCACAGCAGCAGGTTATGAGCCGGTGGTACTGGATTGTTTGACTGCAGGTAATACAAGGCCGTGTATGAAGATGGTATCATATAAATATATTTCCAGGAAAGCGCAATGAGCGCTCCTGTTGTTAATGCAAGCCCGGCGCCAATGGGAACCAGGAAATTTTTAAACTTTAAGCTGAGCATATATTGCAATGCTACCATGGGCAGGCTGGTGATGAAATAATGAAGGTTTCTTTCCAGAAAAAAAACATGGTTCACTGTGTAAGCAGGAAAGCTTGTATGGCTGTTGAGCAGGGAAGGAATTACTCCTGCGAGAAATATGCCGATGTTAAAGAGCAGAAAGAGCTGCAGCAACATAACAAGCAATACCAATAGTTTTGAAAAATAAATAGATGCAAATGGTACGGGGCTCGTGTGAACCTGTTTCCAGCTATTGTTCCTGAATTCGATCTGTACCACAAGGCTTACCGCCAGCACAATGCCCATGGGCAATAGCATGAAGGCCATCATCTGCCACGCTTTATCAAATACCTGTTCCCAGAAATGACCGGATGCATGAATCGACAGTAATTGTTTTGGAAAACAAATCAATATTATGATCAGCAGCAGCGGAACAAAAAAACCTCCTGCCAATACCAGCCAGTCTGCAAAACTTCTCCGCTTCTTGATCCATTCGGCTTTTACTGTATGAATAAAATAATGGTTCATCTTTTATTGATTGATCAATTCCATAAAAATTGTTTCGAGATCTTTTTTAATAACACTCATTTCAAAAACACTGATATTACTGTTTACAAGCTCACGGTTCAATGCAGCAATTTTTTCCCTTGATGGAACCGGGAGCGTTATTTTACCATTACCGGAAATAACATTCAATTCCAGTTGCCTGCATATTTCCAGCGATCGGCCCGGGTCATCAGTTTCCAGTATAAGTTTTGAAGATTGTTGTTGTTTGCCCGTAAGCTCATTCAGTGTTCCCTGGAAAACCATCTTCCCTTTGCTGATGATTCCTACATGCGTAACCAGTTTTTCAATTTCAGATAAGAGGTGGCTTGAAATGATGATGCTGATGCCTTGCTCTTCATTCAGTTTTTTCAGCAGGTCTCTTATTTCAATGATGCCATTGGGGTCGAGGCCATTGGTGGGCTCATCAAGCACCAGTAAAGCCGGCTGGTGCAGCAGGGCGATGGCAAGTCCCAATCTTTGTTTCATGCCAAGTGAAAACTGTCCTGCTTTTTTCTTCCCCGTTTCTGAAAGTCCCACCAGGCTAAGCACTTCGCCGATCCGCTGCCCTGAACATTGATACAGTTCCCTGTAGATGGCCAGGTTCTCCGTAGCAGTGAGATGGCTGTAAATAGAAGGGCTCTCGATCATGGAGCCGATCTTTGCCAGGCTTTGCAAACGCTGTTTACGAAGCGGCTTGTTAAAAAGCAGCACTTCTCCTTCTTTGATTTTTAGAAGGCCCAGTAAAAGGCGCAGCGTGGTTGTTTTGCCGGCTCCGTTCGGACCGAGAAATCCATAAATAGAACCGCCGGGCACCTGCAGGTTTACCGATTTCAATGCATCGGCGTGGCTTGAAAAACTGTGCGACAACTGCCGCGTTTCTGCACAATACATGATGTTGTTTTTAATGGCTATACTTCGGCAACAAAGAAACAGGGTTTGTATATGCTGCAGAAAACTGTTCTGCAAAAGCGGCTTTTTATCCTGCAAAAGCGTTTGCTGTCATTTCATCTTATCATTTGCTCAACTCATCCCATTCATGATTTTCCTGCACACCCCTGCTGTTTAGCTTGCGTGAAATTTTAAAAGTATGATCATGAAAAAATTATTCTTTATGCTTGCTGCTGCCATGATAGCGGTAAGCAGTTGTAAAAAAGACAACGACGACAATGATTCTGTTTCCTGCAGTTTACCCTCAACAACAGTACCTGCTGATATGGTGGGCAATTGGGCGAGCGGTTTTAATTCAAGCACAGAGATCGTTGATGTGTACAATGGCCAGCACCTTGGCAATGCCTGGCAGAGTGGAAAGTATTTTCATTTCAGCGCCGATGGAAAATATGCGGAGTTCTATTACATGGCCAATGCCGGTTTAACTTCCAGCTCTGCTACCAAAGTTGTGGGCACTGTTACTTTCGACGAACAGGAAGGTTCTTTTGTTTTCCATGCCTGCAGCGGCCATTACCGCGGATGGCAGAACGGATTGCTTACAGTTGACAGGGATGCCACTTCTGCAGAGTTAAGCAACAACCTTACACAGAAGTATTTTTATTCTTTTGAAACAAGCGGCGGTATCACCTGGATGCAGATCCGGTTCGACCCGGCAGGATCACCCAGCAGTTTTGAAAGGGTGAATTAATTCCAGGGAGATCCAGGGAGAGATGACGGTATATTGAACAACTGTCATCTCTCTTTAATAATATTGCATGATAAATCAACTTCATGCCACACGTTGAACACCTCAGCAAAGACAAAAAACTGGCAGCTATTATTGCAGTTCAGGAAAAATATGAGCTGGTAAAACGAAACAATGTATGCCTGCAGCTTTGTTATTCCATCATGAGCCAGCAGCTCAGCACCAAAGTGGCTGATGTTTTTCACCAGCGATTCCTGGCCCTGTATAAAGGCAAAGAACCAACTCCCAAACAGATTCTTAAAACGCCTTTTGAAACACTTCGTTCTATCGGGCTCAGCAATGCGAAAGCAAATTATGTACTGAATGTTTGCCGGTTTTTTATTGATGAAAAGATCACAGATGAAAAACTGCATGCCATGAGTAATGAAGCGATCATAAAATACCTCACGCAGATCAAAGGTGTTGGGCAGTGGACGGTTGAGATGATCCTCATGTTCACGCTTGGCCGCGAAGATGTGTTTGCATTGGATGATCTCGGGATACAACAGGCCATCTGTAAATTGTATAAAGTAAGGCCGGATGATAAAAAAGCCATGAAAGAAAAAATGCTGAAAATATCTTCCCGCTGGAAACCCTACAGAACTTATGCCTGCCGGTATCTATGGGGATGGAAGGATAATGTGCCGGTTTGATGATGTGAGAATGTGGAGATGTGAGGATGTGAAGATTGTTTGGGGGAGGTTTTTTCTATGTGTTCTACATGACTATGTGGTTCAGGTTAATTTGATAATTGGCCAATTTGATGTCTTGGAAATGTGGAATTGCGATGATGTGAGAATGTGGAGATTGGGAAACAGCTTTACTGTTTTCGAATGAATATGCTGTCCTTAACTTTTTCATTCAATATTCCTTGTTCCTTGTTCGATATTCACCCCCATGCATCGGTTCGTGTCTCACGAACCGTAATGAGGATATGAAAATACAGCTTGTTTCGTGCAGACACGAACCAAGGCGGAGGGAACT
>JAFDXA010000108.1 GCA_018268185.1 Bacteroidota bacterium | reverse complement strand
TATTGGCCGTTGATTCACTCTCAAACCAGAAAACAATCAGTGCAGCTTACACCTTCAATATACCCGCCCCGATAGTTACAGCTTCACCAGCCTCGGGGAATTATCCGTCGCCGCCGGTTACGGTAACACTCAGCGCCAGTTCGCCAAAGCCGCCTGTGAGGATATATTATACAACAGATGGATCAAACCCAACAACTTCCAGTCCCTTATACAGTTCTGCATTTTCTGTTACAGCACCAGGGCAAAAAGTTGTAAAGTATATAGGTGTTGATGCTGATGGAAGAACTTCAACGACTGATAGTGTAAAGTACACTTTCAATCCCATTCCTGATATTTGGGTTTACTTCAAAAAGCCTGCAACCTGGGCCAATGCTAAAATTCATTATTGGAATCCATTACCTGCCGGTGCAGTTACGGCTACGAACTGGCCGGGAGTTGATATGACTTTGCATTGCGGTGATTGGTATAAATTCAAACTCAGTGGTGTAACTTCTGTGAATGTGCTCTTCAATAGCGGCACAGGAACGCAAACACCTGATCTCAGTGTAAGTAGTACTTCTTATTATGACAATGGTTGGCTGAGTTCTGTTCCCAATATGTGCTCATCTAATACGCCTCCGGTAGTAAGTATAAGTCCGGCAAGCAGCAATTTCTCTGACAGTCTGCTGGTAACACTTACTGTTTCTGATGACAAACCTGGTAGTACTATTTACTATACAACTAATGGAAGTACAGCAACAGCTTCTTCAACTTTATACGCAGCGCCTCTCTGGGTGAAAAATACAACCACGGTAAATGCAACGGCCAAAGATGTAGACAATGCTATGGCGGCAAATGTAAGTGCAACCTATACAAAACAAACAACAGCGGGAAATATCACCGTTTATTTTGAGAACACGGCTGGCTGGGCTCAACCAAAAGTATATTGCTGGTCACCAACGCCATCAACTTATTCTGCATGTACTGCATGGCCCGGTACGAACCTTACCAGGGTTGCCAATTGTGGTAATTGGTGGACATACACTTTTTCAGGTGTGAATGGTATCAACCTGATCTTTAACGATGGGGGCACAACAAATAAAACAGCAGACCTTAGCCTGGGCGCTCCCGGAACTTATAATTATTCCTGGACTTCAAGGATATGGGGCAGTGGGTTACCTAATTGTAATACGCCGCCGGTTGTAAGCATAAATCCGGCCAGCAGCAATTTTACAGATAGTGTTTTGGTAACATTATCTGTAATTGACGACAAACCTGGAAGTGTAATTTATTATACTACCAATGGGTCAACCGCAACGGCATCTTCTTCAGTTTATACTGTTCCCTTCTGGATAAAGAATACGGCAACAGTAAATGCAACTGCCAAAGATGTTGACAATGCTATGGCATTAAATGTAAGTGCTACTTATACCAAGCAGGCGCCTGCAGGAAACATTACCGTTTACTTTGAAAATACCGCCGGATGGGCACAGCCTAAACTGTATTGCTGGTCACCATCACCTTCCACATATTCGGGTTGCACAGCATGGCCGGGAAATAATATGACAAAAGTTACAAATTGTGGTAACTGGTGGGCTTACACATTTAGCGGTGTTAATTCAGTGAATATGATATTCAACAATGGTTCAGGAACACAGAGCGTGGATCTGAGCAGAACAGCTCCGGGTATTTACAATTATTCCTGGACCAAGAAAGCATGGGCCAATGGAACTCCGGTTTGCAATACGCCACCGGTTGTAAGTATAAATCCTGCCTCCGGTAACTTCACAGACAGTCTGTTGGTTACTTTATCAGTTGCAGATGATAAGGCTGGAAGTATTATCTACTATACTGTAAATGGAAGTGCAGCAACAGCTTCGTCAACTATATATACAGCGCCATTCTGGGTAAAAGCAACTACAACTGTGAATGCAACAGCGAAAGATGCTGACAATGCCATGGCGGCAAATGTGAGTTCAACCTATACCAGGATCACAGGTATTACTGTGTATTTTGAAAATACCGGAGCCTGGAGTCAGCCGAAAGTTTATTGCTGGTCACCCATTCCATCTGGTTATGCAGGTTGTATAGCATGGCCCGGTAGTAATATGACAAAAGTGAATGCCTGTGGCAATTGGTGGTCATACACATTTGCCGGTGTTACTGCAACAAACCTGATATTCAATAGCGGCACGGGAGTTCAGAGTGCAGACCTCAACCTGGCTGCAGCAGGAACTTATAAATATTCATGGACTACCAAAGTGTGGTCACCCGGATCACCAGGCTGTACGGGAGCAAGAATGTCTATGGCGAATAAAATAGAAAGCCAACCTTTTAAAGTGACAGTAGTGCCAAATCCAGTTACAGATGCTACACTTAACCTCCACATAGATGTTCCGGAGAACGATATGCTGTCAATCTGCATTTTCGACGCCCGGGGTATTATGGTAAAGAAGCAGGAAGGTTTAATTGCCAGGAAGGGAGTGATGAATCTGCGTATACCATTATCACGACCAACAGCGGGCTACTACGCAGCCACCATTCAATATAGAGATGAAGTAATTCCTGTAAAATTCATGGTAAAGTAAACCCGGCGGATCGATTGCCACTGATCAATGTATAAGAAATCACTGAATAGCCTGGCCGTTAAAGTACAGGCTATTTATTTTCTATTGTGTATACCAGGCTTTGTGGTTCATCCGGAACATCATCAAGAAGTCCGGACAATTTCAATCCACATTTTTCAAGCACTTTAATTGAAACCTCATGCTTTGGCCTTACAACAGCGAATATGATCGGGAAGAATAATTCATGGAAACCATATTTAATAGCATGCCTCGACAATTCTGTTGCATAACCTTTGCCCCAGTGATTTTTATCAAACCGGTACCCGAGGTTCAACTTGGATTCACTGCCATATTTCCTGTACGATAGCCCTCCAAATCCAATAATTTCACCGGTAGTTTTTTCTTTTATAGTCCAGTTGCCAAACTCATATTTTTCCCAGTGACTTATAATTTCTGAAAAAGAAGCTTTGGCTGTATCCAGGTTCATGGGGCCGTTTGGGTTAAATAGGTTTGTTTGAGGGTCTGAATGGATGGCAAAATAGATTTCAAAATCTGGTTGTGATGGAATAGCAAGAATCAATCTTTCTGTTTGATGCATAGTGGTACTGTTTACAGAAAAGTATTTATCAAAATGAGAGGGGTATTCAATAAAAACTGTGCATGATCTTCTCAAGCCCTTTCCTGGCTCCTTCGTAGAAATTTCCATTTTTGAATTCAGGGATCATTTCATTATCGATGATCCATTTCACTTCATCATCCGGTAATTTAAGTTGTACGCCTGGGCCGGTTGTTATCCGTATCCGTCTTACAGATTTACTGAGACCGATAACAATGCCATTGTCTTTACCAGCTTTTCCTACACCCCAGTTCTGTGCGATTGAGTTTACAAGATCATCAAAATGTTCGGCAGTTACCCATTCCTTTTTTACGGTAACGATTGTTATTTCTATTGTTGTTTTCTTTTCAAATTCACTTATAAGGGAATCCATTAAAGCAACTTCTTCTTTTGAAAAAATGGCTTCATAGTCATTCACCCAACCACGGGGCGTTAATGAATTGACATTAAAACTGTCACTTGCGGATTTGACTTTTATAATGCTGTCTCTTTTTGTCGGACTGTTTTCCTGCGCATGGGACATATTGCATAAGGTAAACAACACTATTGTCAGCATGAATTTTACTGCCAGTAATAATTTGCCCGGTTTATTATGTTGCATACGCTTGTTTTAGATCTACCTGTTCAGTGTTGAAATATAATTCAGTTTCATATCCTTAATACGGCCCGAAATCCTCTTGCAGCATAATAGGATTCAGCACCGTTGTGATAAACAAAAACGGTATTATACCGGCGATCACAAAAAAGCGCTCCACCAAGTTTCCTTACTGGAGCCGGGGTAATCACCCAGCTCGAAGTTTTTGTATCGAAACTGCCCAGTTCCTGCAATTCCCTGTATTGTTTTTCAGATAATATTTCAACACCCATCTCTAAAGCCATGTTCATGGCGCTGTTCCAGGGTTTGTGTTCTTTCCTGGCTTCCAGCGCTTCATCATCATAGCAGATGCTTCTACGTTCCTTTGGGCTCTCAGCGGAACAATCAACAAAAACATACTCGCCTGTTGTTTTATCCATTCCCACTACGTCAGGCTCTCCGCCGGTTCTTTCCATTTCATTAAGGCTCCAGAGTTTTCCGGGATCTGCAGCAAGTCTTGCCATAACTTTTTCCCAACTCATGCCGGCATGTCTTTTTGTATTTTTCTCAAAACGTTCTTTTAATGATTGAAGAAGTTGCTGCTGATCCTGTGCTCGTAATACTTTTTTTGTTGCTTTAGGCATGTTTGTATCGTTTTCTTTTGTGGTAAGTATTTATTTGCATTGACTAAGTTAAGAAACCCGCTCAAAAACTGACTTTAATCAGCCTTTTATTTGACTTATGAGTTTAGCCTGTGATCATATATCAGTTAACTTTATCATCTACAAAAATCATTGTTCATGGCAACAGGAACTTCGAAACTAATCAGGGAGTTAAAACAGGTAGTACATCTTTTCGACGAGCAATCCCGGCTTCGGAAAGCATCTCTGTTGAAAAAACTTGCCACGGCGCCGTTGCCGGGTGGTAAAGACTTACTGGAATACCATGACCTGCTGTTGTTTCTTTTTGCTTACGCGGATAGCTCCGGGAACAGGAAGCTTGTTGCTGTATCTTTAAATAGGGTAGTGGCCTTTGCAAAAAAGAATAAGCAAAATGCCAAACTACTTATTGAAAACGAAGGATTGCCTTATGCCCCGGTCGTTACACGTTTTTCACCCGATTTTATGAAGTGGCTGCTTCAACATAAGGATATCAAAGTTGAGTTTGATTCTTTTTATGATCCTGCTTTAACCTTGAATGAAGTATTGAATATTACACTGCCAACCCTTTTCAAATCTGAAACTACGGCGGGTTTGAGTAACGAAGATCTGCTTGCTGAACTCGGTATAAGTCCAAATAACTATTTGAATTTCCTGGCAGGACAGATCGCATCACTGGATGACCGGCCTCTGTTGAAAGAATTGTTTAACGATAAGATCAATGCTTATGTAAAACTTGTTCCCAGGAATGAAAAGTTCTCAAGAGTTTTCAACCGCATTGAAACGGATGAAATTTACTATCACGATGAATTGTTGAAAAAGTTTGACCCGAGATCAATTATTAACCAGGAAATAGCAGTTATTGATCCGCTCCCTGCAGAGAAAGATATTTTATACAAATGTATCCGGAATGCCATGGCATTGAGCGTACGCGAAATAGACCCTGCTACATTTCTTCAGAAAGATACCATCAGGCTTTATAGTGTAGGAAGAGGCCTGCAACTAAGTATTTACAGCATGTTGCCGGAAAGACAATTACCGCTGGAAACATATTTTGGGTTTACATTTTTTAAAAATGGTATACCCGTTTCCTATGGTGGCGCCTGGGTGTTTGGCAAACTGGCCCGTCTTGGTATGAATATCTTTGAGCCTTACCGGGCAGGAGAATCAGGATACCTGCTTACACAATTGATCCGCGTTTTTTACCAGGAAATGGGAAATACCTATTTTGAAATTGAGCCTTACCAGTTTGGACTGGATAATTATGATGGCATCAAAAGCGGCGCATTCTGGTTCTATCATAAGTTTGGTTTCAGGCCGGTTGATAAAGAACTGTTTAAAATAGCAGAGGATGAACACAGGAAGATAAAGACCCGCAAACATTACCGAACACCGGAAAAAACACTGGTTCGTTTTACTGAAAGCAATATTGCTTTACATCTCAACTCCGTAAAGAAACCGCTTGATGTACTGGATATAAACAGGGAAATTTTATCCTTGCTTAAAAACAAATGGCAGCACAATTACACAGCGGCAAGGGAAGAAGCGATAGAGACTTTTTGTAGCGCTACGGAAACAGACCGTTCGGTACTGGGTGTTGTTGAAAGAAATACGCTTGAGGAAACAGCTCTTTGGGCAATGGCTTTCAAAGTACGGGATAAGAAACGATTGAGCCTGATGAAGGAGATGGTATTTACCAAAACCAATGATGATTACAAATACCAACAGCTGTTATTAGAATTTTTCAACAGTTCATCCTGAAACTGTTCCAGTCAACACCGATGCGGAATGTCTGGTAAATACGGCCGTTTTTTAAGTTGCCTCCAAAATGTTTGCTGGCAGAATGAAATACCCCGGAAGGATAAGCCACCATACGATTATAAGCATAGCCGGCCCTGTCGATCTCAATCCATTTGCTACGGTCTTTACTTTCCCGCTCAAGCTGATTCTGAAGATCGCTGAGTTTCATTTTTAACCTGCGGGCATCTGCGGGTGAACAAGGATCTTTCAGCCCGGTTTGTTTGTGCATCCAATGTGAAGTGCCGCAATCAGGTGGTATGCCGGGTGTGAGATATACCACTGCAGTAATATCATTATATGGTTCATCTGAATGAACGCCCGGTACTTCTTTTTTTGAACCAGTTGAAAGTCCCTGGTAAAAAACTCCGTTTTCATCAATGGGGTCGATATCCCAGCGGGTGATCTTTATTCCAAGTATTCTTTCCAGTTTGGCCTTAATGCCTTTTTCATGATATACGGTTGTACTGCGATAGCCGGTTACATGCTCCGGCTCGTAGTAGGTAGCTTTAAGGGCGGCATCATATACTTTGCCTGGATCGCTGTAAAAATTGTCCTTGATGAGGAGGAAGCGAGGGTAAATAATCTTTTCCATAACCGGAGATATTAGTGAAAGATACAGGCAAATTTGCAGTTATCAGCTTAACCGGGGAATGAGCAAAATCATGTTTGCTTTTATTGCCGGTTCGTTTTTTTGCTGTAAATACGGAGGCTTATTCCAATGCTCTCTTCAACTCATCCCTTTTACTCCTGGAAACAGGGATATGAGTTTTATTGTTAAGTAAAACAGAACCCCCGTCTTCTTTAATAAAACTCCTGACGTGTGCCTTGTTTACAAGAAAACTCTGGTGGCACCTGATAAATCCATAATCACGTAACATTGCATCGTACTCATAGATCGGCTTTGACACAATGATCTTTTCACCGTCAATCAGGAAAAATGTGCTGTAGTTGTTGGCAGCTTCGCAATAAAGTATCTCCCGTGTATATACAAACCTTGTTTCTTTAAGTGAAGAAAGAGCGATGCGATGCACGTCTTTGTTTTGCTGTTTCCGAAGCTGGTTCACCAGGTTTTCCAGGTGAAGATTCAGGTTTTTATTCCTGATACCGGCTATGGCTTTTTCAACTGCTGATTTTAATTCTGAAACATTAATGGGCTTCAGCAGGTAATCAACTGCGGAAAACCTGAACGCCTGTATTGCATATTGATCATAGGCTGTTACAAATATTACCGCTGATGGCAGGGCTGGCATCTCTTCGAGCATCGTTAATCCTGATTTTGCCGGCATCTGTATGTCAAGAAAGATAATATCAGGACTTAATTCTTTTATTTTCTGCATCCCGGTATCGGCATTCAATGCTGTAGCAACAATCCCTATATCCGGGCAATGTTTGCCAAGTAGCAATGAAAGGTTGTCGATATTGTTCTGCTCATCATCAATGATTATAGCACTTGTCATTTCAACCAGTTTGTGAAGGTTAACAAAATAGCTGTGCCTTTATTTTCTGCGCTTTCAATGCTGATTTTAATATGGCGTTCTCCCATTTCCTGGTTGAGTAAGTGGATCCGTTCTTTGGTTAGCTTTAAACCGTATCCTTCTTTCATATCAACCATAGAAAATCCTTTGCCATTATCAACAACTGAAACACAAAGATTATCATTTGTTCTGAAAAAAATAACATCAATGCTAAGTGACTGACCGTTTTCGAAGTATCCATGCTTTACTGAATTTTCAACCAAAGGCTGGAGAAGAAAACCCGGGAAATCAATATGCTCAAGCCCTCCCGTAACAATAACTTTATAGTTGATCGGGAAACGTAATTTTTCAAGCGATAGATACGTTTCGAGTATTCCCGCTTCTTCATTTACGGCAATGAACTCCGTTTCGTTGTACCTGAGTGAGTTTCTGAGTAAACTGCTGAAGGTTGCAAGGTATCGGGAGGCAGACTCCGGATCATTCTTATTGATCAGCCACTGGATAGAATTAAGCGCATTAAATACAAAATGTGGATTGAGCTGTGATTGTACACCAGCAAGCCGAAGTTTGATTTTTTCTTTTTCAATTGTAGCTTCCCGTAGTTTTCTTTTTTGAGCAGCATTTCTGAATGCAAGGATTATAAAACCAATAAAGGCAGCTATCAAGCTGCCTAAAAATATTTTGAAGAATGTAGTCTGGTGCCACTGCGGTTTTATTTCGAAACGATAACCGGCACTATTCTGCCGCTGCCGGCGGTAACGTATCTCAATTTCATATTTCCCCGGTGAAAGATCTTTCAGCCAGATGAAATTATTGTCATAATCATTTTGTTTCCAATCCCTGAGTACCTGGTCATTCCTCAGGAGTTTATATTCAAGGGCTTCTTTTTTGAAAACTTCTGCGGATAGATAAAAAATGATCGTATTCTCCGAAGCTGAAAATTCAAGTTGTTGCGGTGGGTACCCGCCTTTGGATCGGGAACTCCAGGGCCGCTGGAGAAGGGAGAAAAACTCATTCAGATTTTTATTAGTGAACACTGATGTGACTATAGGCTTTGTCTCTTTCCAATAAACAGTTGTGAGTGCAAATGAACTATCTGCCTGTTTTTTTCGAATCTCTGCACTGATGAAATTTCCCCAGCTTGTTTTATAGCCTCCCAGGAACGCAAAACCTTTTTTGAAATCGTTGAGCTGCAAATCAGAGAACTCGGTTATGTTGTGCCATGGCACCAGTTCTGTTTTTGCATTCAGTACGATCCGGTACTCATAATCTGCTGCGTTTTCCTTAAAAATGCCGGGAGTGAGAAAATATACGGCACCACTGTCGTAAGTATAAAGCTGTTGCCCAGACCGGGAAAGTGGGGAACGATACCTGAACAAAGAGCCACTGAAGTCCATATCAAAAGCAGTATTCCCATCCATATCCCCATAAGTGCCATTGTAAGGAATAGCGGCAACAAGAATAGGCTCTTTTTTATCAATACTGCCAAGAAAGGTTGTGGAATAATTATTCCATTCAATGTCTGAAGGATGTGTTGGTTCACTCCATTTGATCTGTGCATAATCATGCCTGCTGAACGAAAGCATGAAAAATAAAATGATGATTCGTTTCATGAATTTTTTTGCACAAATATGTGGCTGCAAGATGCGAAATATTGCGGAGAATGTGTTTTTGGGCGGTGGCGCTGTGAATTCAGTCTGTAATAGAATGGATGTAATTGATCTAAGAATGTTGAACTTTTCGGGGCCGTTTATTTTTAAGATTTATTAAAATCAATGTCGCTATAACCAGGAAAGGGATTGATGACAATAGGATTTTATAATTCAAACCCAGGATGCCAATAAGAAATATAAACAGCATCAGGAGGCTTAAGCAACTGAGTCCGGCGATGGTTAATTTTCGGCTAGGTACACTTTGGAACAATGTTATTGCCAGTAAAATGATACCTGCGAAAGGTATGATGATAAATGGGTGAATAATACCTTTCCAGTCAGAAACGGCCTTACTGAAAATATCTTTTTCAACCTGGAAAATGAACAAGCTGCTATTTTGTCCCCATTCCAGGTATCCAAAATGAAAGGAGATCATTAATAAAAGATTCAATAGTTTCTTCTTCATAATGAATGTTTGCTGTTAATTCAATCCTGTTGTCTCAGTTAATATTCGATGGTAAGATTTTGTTCCTTATCAAGCAGTTTGACCTATTGTTAGCAGGTTATTATCCGGGTCAAGCATGCAGAATTCCTTTTGCCCCCAGGGTTTTGTTTCCAGTTTCGTGGTAGCAACGCCACTTTCTTTTGCAAAGGCAAAGAACCGGTCTATATTATCGGTTCTTATATAAACCTGTCCGTAGTTTTCTTTTGGATCCAGCGTAGCGAATTCAAAAAAATGAATCTGGACATTATCTTTCTCTACCATCAGGTAACCTTCAAAGTCAGCAATGCCGAATTCTTTAAAGCCAAGCTTGTTAATATAAAAATATCTGGTCAAGTTCTCGTCTCTCATAGGAAGTTTGGGATGTATTGTATTCAGCATATTGATTTAATAGGTGTTTTATTTCCGGTAGAATTCTATTTTGTGCTGCTTTTCTTTATTTTTTTCAGGGCATCAAGATATTTCTTTTTGACACCGTTGTTATTTTCCCTGTTACAGATGGCTTCAACCGTTGGCAGAAGTTCTTTATTAAGACTGGTATTCAGCTTTAGTATTTCTCCCAGGGCAAAAGCAGCCGCCCAACGTACCACGGTTCCATCCGATTCAGTATTGATCAGCAGGTTTTTTACTGCGGGAGCAAGTTTGCCGGGAAACATGCCGGCAATATTGCCTATTACTTTCGCTGATTCCCATTTAACCCTTGGCGCATTATCTGTAAGGGCATTGCATACAAATGCCAGGCACTTCTCATTGGCGATAGAAGTGTCTTGTCTCGTTGCTGATTCCAGCGCTTCTACGCATGTGGCCTTGGCAGAACCTTTCGCAGTTTCAGCAAAAGCCAGCAAATTTTGTAAACTGAGTTCTTTGCTGATAAGTTTTAAACCCAATAGCTCTGTTTTCTGCTTTGGTTTCAGGGATTTGTCATTTAATAGTTTTGCTATATCCATCAATTAAGTAAATAAGTTTATGAAAAAGAATTATGTAACCTGTTTTGGTGTCAATACATTTAAATTTTGATTTAGGCTTCATCATTCCCCTAATGGAAAAGGGTTGCCCCTGTGACAGGTATTGCAACTTACTGCGTTCAGGTAAGCAGGTTCTATGTTTTTATCGAAATAAAAATAGTTTTTGTTAATGTCCATCATCATGCTGATCATTTTCCTGGCATTTTCTTTCATCTGGCCATCGGCTGCATAATCAAGGCTGTCCTTTTCCTGTGATAAAACAAAAGGAGAGTTCTTTTTCACGTGGCAGAAATCGCAATTTACTTTCAGCGCATGATTGAAAGATAGCATAATGCTATCCAGTTTTTTCTCAGGGATATTCTTAGGCAGTACTTTCAGGTTCTTGAATTCCGTGTTGGCACTGAATGTTGCGGAAATGAATAATACGCCTGCAGCTAAAAATGAAGATACCATCACAGCTTTGATCTTACCCATCAGCTTTTTTTTAAAAGATACTATTGTTTAATAATAAATGCTTTCCCGATAGAAAATTTAACAGCAAAATATATCATTAGTTATTCAGGGTGAAATGGTACTAACTAACTTTTCACGATTTTTCTGAAAGGTTTATTCCGTAGTAGACATGCCCACATATTTCTCCGTTAAAATCAGCTACTCCGGGTAACCGGCCCCAGGCCATGAAACCATGTTTCTCAAGTATATTCATGCTAGCGTTGTTACTGTCAAGCACGATAGCAATAAGTACGCTATAGTTCAGTTTTTTTGATTCAGATAAGCCATGACTGATCAATTGGCTTCCAATTCCCTGCCGTAGATATTTTTTATCCACGTAGTAACTGATTTCTGCGGTATTACGCAAGGCCATACGCCCCTGCCGATAAGGGCTTATACTTAGCCAGGCAACAACCTTTTCAGCAATTTCGCAAACAAAAATAGGGTAACGGGTTTTGTTATGAAGATCGTACCATTTTAATCTGTCGGAATAGCTTATTGGATCAATATCAGCTGTTTCAAACCGGGCAGCAACAGCCTGGTTGTATATGTCGTTTATTGAAGCAATATCTTTCTTTTCAGCAAGCCTGATCATTTTAAAATGTGTTACGGCAGAAGTTAATATTCATTACTGTAAGAGGAATTTTATATTGAATATGAAATTAGTAAAACTTATAGATAGCAGGAGAGAGGAACTTTAAGAATAACACAACGAACAGGGAATAAGGTTTATTGGGAAGGGAATTGCTTCAGCAGCATTCCTGGGCTGTTTACTCAAATATAACTTTCCATGGGCCCATAGAATTGATCTGGATTGTAGCGCCGTTAGGCCCAACGTTAACCTGGTGCCTGATGTGCTTCGCATTCACATAGAAGCTGCCGGGCTTAAATTCTTTTGAAGTGCGGGAAATCTGGGCTCCTTCAAATCCTATGAAAATGCTTCCTTCCAATACAGTTACAACTTCGTCATTGGGATGGTAGTGTGTCTTTAAAACAAGGTTGGGAGGTAATTTCAGGCGAACAGCAAATGGTCCTTCTTTTTTTATATCACCATAAAGCTGGCAAAATTGGGTACCCTTGGGTAATGTTGATAGAGTGTCGGTCCACTTCATCTCATCAACAGTTAATTGAACACAACCCTGGGGCAACGAATCCGGACTTTTATCCTGCGATTTGGAATCGTAAGCCCACAGTATAAAGCCCAGTAAAAGGATATATTTATATGCTGTAATACCTGATTGCATACTTAAGCGTTCAGAAAATTTGGCAGGTGGTTATTTTATGACAAGTGATTTAAAAAATCTTTCAGCATTGCTGTTATTTTCCTTTCCGCTGTAGGAAATTGTTTGTATAGAGAATAATCTGGTTTTATTAAGATAGAGAATCATCCTGATGATGGCAGTTCCGTTTCCGTAGTCTACCGTTATTTCTCTTCCCGGAATTCCCTTCAGGTTTACTTCCTTATCCGTAAGTAATTTTCCATTCACACCTTTTACGGCACCACTAACAAATCCATCCATCACACCTTTTATGAAACTTGCTTCAGATCCACCGGCCTGTTGAAAGTATTTTTCAGGATACTGCGATTTTGAGAATCCGTAGATAAGATTGCTGTCGGTTGTGTTCTCATCATTTTCAAGCATATAGGTATAAGCCGTTAATTTTCCGATAGGGCTTTCTACATCCGTTGAATCGATTTTTGGCTGACTGGGAAAAGATATGCGGAAACCGGCATCCTCCAGTTTATTCCATTCCTGTATTCTGGACAGGCTTCCAAGTGATATCAAAAGAAGCATGCTGATTATAATCTTGTTCATAGTTGCTGATCTTAGTGAAAAAGTTGTTGACGGCTGATTAATCAATGGGTTCCCATAATTGAATTTTATTGCCTTCAACATCAAGTATGTGGATGAATTTTCCGTAATCGTAGGTTTCAATACTGTCAAGTATGGTTACCCCTTCTTTTTTTAATGATTCTACTAGCAATTCCAGGTTTTCAACCCTGTAGTTTATCATAAAATCTTTTGTTGAAGGGCCAAAATATTTCGTTGTTTCCGGGAAAGGCGTCCATTGCGTTTGAGCTTTTTTTGTACTGTCAAAACCTTCATACCATTCAAAAGTGGCACCATAAGGGTTCGTGTTTAACCCCAGGTGCTTTTGGTACCATTCTGTTACACTCTTGGGATCTTTGCACTTAAAAAAAATGCCGCCTATACCTGTTACTTTTTTCATGTTGGTTTTATTTTCTTTTGTTAGGAGTGTTTTAAAAGCAAAACCAGAAATAAAGGCAGCACCTGTAATCAGAAATACCAGTAAAATCTTTCTTGCTGTTAGCTCATTTTGCATTTGTGTAATTGATGTTTTTTCAGTATGGCACGGTTACAAAAATCTTCTGTTACAAGCTTGACAGAAAGTGTTCTCGATAAAGTTGAGTTTTTTTATCCTAATAACAAAATCAGCTTGCTTCAGGCTTGTAGCTATAGCCCAGAAACCCGGGAAATTGTTGCTTGAAGTTTTGAATTATAATTAGATTCTCTTTTAGGTTATTGTTACATTTGCCGAAATTCAAAAACTAATATGGCAATTAGCGCAAAATTGGCAGAACGTAACCAGGGGCTATGTGAATTATGTAATGTGGAAGCAGCCACTACAGATTATTTAGTTGGCCCCAGAAAAGAAGATACTTTGGCAAACCAGGTGGCTTTATGTGATACCTGTATGGGTAGGCTGAGTGAGAGCAATGGCGATTATTGGCGTTGCCTGGAAGGTAGTATATGGAACCCCGAACAAAGTGTTCAGGCACTGAGTTACAGGATTCTCCACAGTCATAAGAACGAAGATTGGGCTCAGAACGTGATCAATTCTGTTGAATTGGACGAGGATGTTGTTCAATGGGCATTAAGCGCATTTGAAGTTGAAGAAGGCCACAAAGATTCCTTTGGAAATAAGCTTGAGAATGGTGATAATGTAGTTTTAACGCAGGCATTGAATGTTAAGGGAACAAGCTTTTCCGCTGCAAAGGGAACTGTCGTAAAAAGAATCAGGTTGGTTACTGATAATGTTGAACAGATAGAAGGTAAGATTAATGATCAAACAATCGTCATCCTAACCAGGTATGTGAAAAAAGGGTAGGACAGTTAGTGGATTAATGATTAAGAGTTATCTACTAGGTAATTTAATTCGATAACACCACATGTAAATTTTCGACTGGTTGAAAGTTTTAATTTGATTTTGTTCTTGATATCCTGAAATAGCGGAATTCCTTGTCCAAGAATAATGGGATTAACAAATAGCCAATAGCCATCAATTAAACCTAACTGTATAAGGGCGTGTGTTGCAGTGGGGCTGCCAAAAAGAAGAATTTCTTTATCTGGGTGTTGTTTTATTTCATTTATTTTCTCAGTAATATTATCGCTGAGGATACTAGTATTGGAAATATCAGGTTCCTTCAGTGTATTTGATAATACAACTTTGTGGATTCTGTTATACCACCTGGAATGCTGAATCTCGTGCTTAGTTGCATTTAGCTTTTCGCCCGCCTTAGG
>JAFDXA010000107.1 GCA_018268185.1 Bacteroidota bacterium | reverse complement strand
TATCGGCAACATAACCATTCAGTACCTTGATAAAGATATGTTCATGCACATTTCAGATGCAGTGGAACACCAGGATAATTCTGTTATTCAGAATACCAATGGTGTATTGTTAAATCAAATGAAAATGTATGTTGAGCAGGCTTAAGAAAAGAATGCGTTACCTGTACACACGTTATGTACGTAATGAATTGCCTTCTATTTCCTGGTATCATGTACATCCTACTGCTTTGCTCTACAACAGGGATAATATACAGTTGGATCCATCCTGCCTGGTATGTGAATATGTTATTGTAAGGGCACCTGCTGCTGTATTGAAAGTTGGTATGCACTCACAGTTGGGTCCCTTTTCAGTTTTTTTTACTGGAGATAATGGCATTACCATTGGTAATGATGTAATGATCTCTCCACATTGCGTATTTGCTGCAGGGAATCACGAACATCGTCGGATAGATATACCGATGATGCAGGCGGGTAGTGTAAGTAAAGGCCCTATTGTAATTGAAGATGATGTTTGGATAGGGGCTAACTGTACCATAACAGATAACGTAAGGATTGGTAAAGGAGCTGTTGTGGCAGCTAATTCGGTAGTAAATAAAAATGTAGAGCCTTATGATATTGTTGGAGGAGTTCCTGCTTCAAAGATATCTTCTAGATTAAATAACACATGATTAAACGGATTGCCGACAGAGTCAGGAACATGGATCCTGCCCAGAAATTCAGAAAAAATTCTTACGCCCAATGTGGCGAAGATATCATAGTGAAATTTATTTTCGACAGTATCGGGATATCAAAACCTTCCTATATAGATATTGGCGCTCATCACCCGCATTACCTGAATAATACCGCAATACTCTATGAAACTGGTTCCCGGGGTATCAATATTGAACCCGATCCGGTATTATTCCGCGAATTTGAAAGGTACAGGAAGGAAGACATAAATATCAACGTCGGTATCGGTCAGGAAAACGGTATACTGGATTTCTACCTTATGTCTTCGCCAACATTAAATTCCTTTTCCAGGGATTCATCTCTTGAAGCAGAGAAGGAAGGGTATAAAATTCTGGATGTTAAAAAAATACAGGTGTTTCCATTGAAAGAAGTGCTTGATAAATATTCAAAAACAAAGTTCCCTGATTTTTTGTCTCTGGATGTTGAGGGGCTTGATATGGATATTCTCACCTCAATTGATTTCGCAAACAATGCGCCCATTGTAATATGCGTTGAAACGATCAGTTTTTCAAATAGCGGTATCGCAGAAAAGGATACCGCTATTTCCCGTTTGCTCGAAAGCAATGGTTATATGCTGTATGCAGATACATACATCAATACCATATTTGTGAAGCGGGATAAATGGCAAAACAGGTAAACAAAATAATAAACCACCAAGTTGAAAGATTTTATTAAAGCAACCTTTGGACTACAGAACAGCAAGGCTGGCCTGGGCAATGATACTGCAAGGGTTGATTGGATCATCAGTAAGTTAAAGGAATTGCCCAAGGGGTCGCGGTTGCTCGATGCCGGTGCTGGCGAAATGCGTTTCAGGAAATATTGTGAACACCTTATTTATATTGCCCAGGATTTTGCACAGTACGATCCATCAAAGATTGATATGGGGTTGCAGATGGAAAAATGGGATTATACCGGTCTTGATATTGTTTGTGATATCATCAACATCCCTGAGCCCAACGGTAGCTTTGATAATATCATGTGTATAGAAGTTATTGAGCACATACCTGATCCCGCAAAAGTGTTTCCTGAATTTTCCAGGTTATTGAAACCGGGTGGCAAGCTCATACTGACAGCGCCATTCTGCTCACTTACGCATTTTGCGCCTTACCATTATTCAACAGGCTTCAGCAGGTTTTATTATGAGAAGCACCTGGCCGATCATGGTTTCGAAATAATCGAGCTGGTCGAAAATGGGAACTATTTTGAATACCTTGCCCAGGAACTGAGGAGGTTGCCGGAAGTTCTTCAGAAATATACCGGCAAACAACCTGGAACCAAAGAGCGGGCGGCAACAACTTATTTGCTGAACATGATGGAGGAAGCTTCTGCTCATGATAAAGGCTCAAAAGAATTACTCTGTTACGGCATACAGGTACTGGCCAGAAAAAAATGATCGTTGCAAAATTAATAGGCGGACTTGGCAACCAGCTTTTTCAATACGCAGCTGCCCGTTCTTTGTCGTTGCACAAACACACAGGATTGGGGCTGGATCTCTCCGGTTTTGGGGAAACCGATGCCAATACCATCGCCCGTTCTTACCAGCTTGATAGTTTTAATATCGATGCACCGGTTATTACGGAACAGGATAGATTAAAGAAAACAAGGTTTTCATATCCTGCCAGGATCAGGAACAGGATATTGCCTTATTACAGGAGACGGTTTTATAACGAACAGTTTTTCCATTTCGATCCCTTGTTTTTCAAAGCTTCAGCATCCGCAACGCTGGTTGGTTACTGGCAGAGTGAAAAGTACTTTAAACCATTCGCCGGTATCATCAGGAACGATCTTACGTTCAATAAGGCGATCAGGATAAAATACAAAGATCTAGTTGCAAACCTCCAGAAGAAAAACAGCGTAAGTATTCATATCCGCAGGGGTGATTATGTAAACAATCCCGAAACGAAGCGAATGCATGGAACCTGCGGGATAACATATTACAGGAATGCTGTAGAAGAGATCAGGAGCAGGATAGGAGACCCTGAACTCTTTATTTTTTCTGATGATATAAACTGGGTAAAAAATAATTTCAATCTGCCTTATAAAATGACAGTGATGGAGCAACCGCCAGATGCAATACCTGCAGAGGATATGTACCTCATGAGTCTTTGCAGTCATAATATTATCGCAAACAGCAGCTTTAGCTGGTGGGCTGCATGGCTTAATGGTAATGAAAACAAGATCGTAGTTGCACCAACACGCTGGTTTGATGAATTTAAAGCAGATACAAAAGACATATACCCGGAGGGCTGGATAAAAATCTGATAATACGATATGTGTGGAATAGCTGGCATAGTTGGAAAAGGAACCATTGCGCAGGTGCGTAACATGACAGATTCCATATCACATCGCGGTCCCGATGGTGAAGGCATTGTGCAATCCGGCCCCTGTACCCTGGGACACAGGCGACTAAGCATTGTTGATCTTTCAACAGGCGATCAGCCTATGTATGCAGCCGATAGAAAAAAAGTGATCGTATTCAATGGAGAAATATACGGGTATAAAAAAATACGCGATTCCATAAGCCACTATAAGTTTGCAACCACTTCCGATACAGAAGTGATACTTGCGTTGTACGAAGAATATGGAGAAAATCTCTTCCTGCATCTTCCCGGGATGTTTGCACTGGCGCTTTGGGATGAAACCAAACAGGAACTCATTTGCGGTAGAGACAGGTTTGGTGAAAAACCCTTTTATTATGCCATCACAGCATCAGGTGATTTTGTATTTGCTTCGGAAATAAAAGCAATACTTGCTTCCGGGATGATTGAACCGGTCTTGAGTAAACAGGGATTGGTTCATTACCTGCAACACCTGTACGTGCATCCTCATCAAACTATTTATGAAAATATTTTCACGCTGCCTCCTGCACACTACCTTCAATTCAGTAATGGGAAATGCACCGTTAAAAGGTATTGGCATATGCCCGCTATCAATTATACAATAACGCTTGATGAAGCTACTGAAATATTCCGCGAATTGTTTGAACGTTCAGTACAGAAGCAACTGGTTGCCGATGTGCCGGTGGGAGCCTTCCTGAGTGGTGGGATCGATTCAAGCCTGGTGGTGGCTGTGGCTTCCAAATTCAAAAGGAAGATCAAGACCATTTCATTTGGTTTTGGAAAAGAAATAAATGAATTGCCTTTTGCAAAAATCGTAGCGGATCAATATCATACAGATCATGTAGAGATACATCAGCAGATTCCAGATCTGGCATCGTTGCTTATAAGGATGCAGGAGATATATGATGAGCCCTTCGCAGATTCTTCCAACATACCAACCTACCTGATCTCACAGGCTGCTTCGCAGCAACTAAAAGTGGTGCTTACGGGAGATGGGGGAGACGAATTGCTTGGAGGCTATTCATTCTGGTACAGGCATCTTTATAACATTGAAAAAGCAGTTTCCTTTACCGGGTATAAAAAGATACTGCTGCCTATAGCATCAAGGATTGCATCAAAGGTGGGAGATCAATACCTTCCTTTTGTGAAACAACAGCAGAGGATTCTCGATCAAAAGGAATACAATACGGTTAACGCAATTCATGCTGAACAGAATATTTATTTCAACCAGGCACAACTGCGGCAACTTGGTTTGTCAAAGGCAACGAAGATCAAGAGTAAATACTCTTTTGAAGAAGAGAATACAGTGTCTGATGCGATGAAAATGGATATCGAAAATTACATGCCGGGCGACATTCTCGTGAAAACAGACCGGGCTTCTATGGCCAACAGCCTGGAGTTAAGGGCTCCTTTTCTGGATAAGAACCTGGCCGAATTCTGCATTTCGCTTCCTCATAGTTTAAAGTTGAATCACAAAGAAGAAAAGATAATTGCCAAACAGGCATTCAGAAAACTGTTGCCATCCACCATAATAAAGAGAAGAAAGCAGGGATTCGGGGCGCCTGTGGTGAACTGGCTCAACACTCCTTTGCTGCAGGAAATGAAATCAGATTATCTTGGTAACGCCAACAGTAAAATATTTAACCTCATAGATTTTAAAGGGTCGAGAGAGTATTGTCAGCAGAATGATTACAATACATGGATATTGTTGAACCTTGCTCTCTGGATCGAAAAACATTCAGGCCAACATGTCGGGAAAAATTAATGTGCTTGTAACCGGTGGGGCCGGCTTTATCGGTAGTCACCTGGTAGATGCACTCCTGGAAGACGGGAATTACAAAGTAACCTGCATAGATTCTTTCGATGATTTTTATGATCCGCAGATCAAGCGGGAAAATATCAGCAGGCATCTTGAAAATGATCAATATAGCCTGATCGAAGCTGATATCAGGAATACAGATCAGCTTCTCTTAAAACTCGAAGGGAAGATTGATATCATTGTTCACCTGGCAGCCAAAGCAGGTGTTCGTGAGAGTATAAGGAAACCGGTTCTGTTCCAGGAAATCAATGTGGCTGGCCTGCAGAGCATACTTGAAATAGCCCGTATAAAAGGAACTAAACAGTTTGTTTTTGGGTCTTCAAGCAGTGTTTACGGTATAAACCCGAATTACCCATGGAGTGAATCCGATAGTAATCTTTTGCCCGTAAGCCCATACGCTGCATCTAAAATTGCCGGAGAGTGGTTGTGCAGAACATACCAGCACATGCATGGGATACGCTTTGTGGCTTTAAGGTTCTTCACTGTGTTTGGCCCCAGGCAGCGGCCGGATCTTGCTATTAATAATTTTGCCCAGAAAATAATCAGCGGTAAGCCAATCGATTTTTTTGGCGATGGTAATACGTTGCGTGATTATACCTATGTTGCAGATATCGTATCTGGTATCATAGCGGCCATGAAATATGATAAAACAATGTTCGAGGTCGTAAACCTGGGGAACAACCATCCTGTTTCTTTATCAGAAATGGTTGCAACTCTTGAAGCCGTTCTCAACAGAAAAGCAGTACTAAATAAACTGCCGATGCAGGAAGGGGATGTGCCTTCTACCTGTGCTGATATAACCAAGGCAAAAGGTATACTGGGGTATCATCCGGCAACCAGTTTTGAAGAAGGGATCAAAAAGTTCGTTGCATGGAAGCTGGGTTGAGGCAGGCTCCTGTTATCAGTGTAATAATGGGAGTTTACAATGCTGAAACTTTCCTGGAAGAAGCAATCAAAAGTATTCTCAACCAGTCTTTCCGTGATTTTGAATTTATCATTGTTAATGACGCATCTACCGACAACAGTGTTGCCATCATCAACAGGTTCAATGATGACCGTATCAGGGTTATCAATAATGAAAGCAATATCGGTCTCACAAGATCATTGAATAAAGCCATCAGGCAGGCCCGCGGCGAGTTCATTGCCCGTATGGATGCTGATGACATAAGTTTCCCTGACCGGTTCCATGAGCAGGTGAATTTTTTAAAAGGTCATCCTGCTGTAGCACTATGCGGTTGCCAGGTATTTAAAACCAGTAAGCCCGGCGAAGGATTTCCCCTGGATCACGAAAAAATAAAGGCATTGGCTCTTGCATCCAAACCGCTTGCACATCCTACTGTGATGTGGCGCAGGCAGGCTTTTATAGATAATGATCTTTTTTACAACGAATCATTCCGTTATGCCCAGGATTACGAATTGTGGAGCAGGGCATTAATGAAGATCAAAGCTGCCAATCTCCCGGAACATCTTTTCACATATCGTGAACACCCCGGTAAAATCGGTAATGCAAAAAAAGATAAGCAAGGGGCATTTGCATGGCAGGTTAAATTGAGTTTCCTTGAGTATTTACATTTGCATCCGACAGAGAGGGAAAAAGAACTGCATGCCTGTATTTTTGATGATGGTTTTAAGAACCACAGAACCCCCGGAGATATTAAGGATGCGGAGAACTGGTTCAGGAAAATACTTGAGGCAAATGAAACCTATAAAATCTTCGATACTGAAGAACTACTGAATAGTTGGGCAAGAAAAGTATTCTGTAAAGGGCTATACCGATACAGCCCGGCGATATGGGTCTGGTCATTAGGCTCTGTAGCACGGAAATCATCAATAGTCAGTTCTAAACACAAGGCAATGTTTTTTATAAAATGTTTGCTTAACAAAAAAAATCCATGATCAATCACTGCCGGCGTAATACCCGGTGAGATGTCTTAATAAGGGATGAGGATCGCGATCGTTACCAATTTTTTGTACCCGGAGGGAATTGGAGGAACTGAATTGTATTGCTTCAACCTGGCGAATGCTCTGATTGCAAGGGGCAATGAACTGTATTGGTTTGTGCCAAATTTTGATAAACCGGTTACAGCAACAGAAGAAAGGGGAGATGGTATCAGGATCGTTCGCTTCGCCGGTGTGAAGGAAATCGGGAGGCAGGACATGAACTTTACTATTTCCTCCTTTATTAAAGAAATGAAGAAGCGGGATATCCGCATCGCTCATTTCCAGGAATTTGGTGGGTTTTATGGAATCAGTTCCGAATTGTTCAGCGCTGCAAAACAAAATGGTATTTCAACAGTTGTTACATTTCATCTTGCCAATTATATATGCCAGACCGGCATGCTGCACTTTGCCGGAGCGGAAACATGTGATGGCAGAATGATACCCGGCCGTTGTGCCAGTTGCTCTATCTTCACCGGAATGACTTCATCTGTTTCCCTTAATCTTCAACTGGCCCGCATGTTCAGTCATCTACTTGATACAAGGGCAGCCCGGATAATACCCAGGATCAGGAATTACATGAATGGGATCGGAAGAAAGGAAGTTTTTATTGATGCTTTAAGCAAGCATGCAGATGTAGTGGTAACACTTACACGTTGGTACCGGGAAATACTCCTGGTTAATGGTATAACAGAAAACCAGTTAACATACATACCTCAAGTATCGCCAGAAATAAAAATTAACAATACAGGAGGCGGGAAAAGAGAAGGTTATGTTTACATCGGGCGTATCGATGAAAAAAAAGGGATAGATATCATTCTTGGATTGGCAGGAAAGCTGAAAGCAGAAATGCCGGGAGCATTTATAGACATATACGGGCCTATCTATGGACCATATTATGCAGAGGCCGGAAATAAAAAGAAATCCTTCAGGTATCTCAATCAATACGATAATATCAGGTACAAGGGTATCATAGACCCGGAAAAAGTACTATCTGTTATGAACGGGTATAAGCTTGTCATACTTCCATCATTGGTTGCAGAGATGGCTCCACTGATTGTTATGGAGGCAAATGCTTTGCGTGTGCCCGTTGTTGTTTCTGATGTGCCGGGTTCAGCTGAATTGATAAAGGAATATGATTGTGGATTTATTTTCAGATACAATTCCCCGGCAGATCTTTTTGATAAGATCAGGCTTGCTGAAACTTCCGCTGGTAAACTGGCATTCAGGCAGCCGGCAGAAAATAATTTTTATTCAGTGGCAGGCAAGTACGAACAGGTGTACAGCCGCCTTATAAGTAAACAATAGTTCAACTGTTTCATGAATATCATCAATAATAGTTTTTTCAAAAGGGTATACCAGAAAGTATTCGGCATACCTTATATTGTTTCTTATGCTCAAACAGGAGAAGATATTCTCATCGATTTTATAAGAGGAGCAAAGAAACTGAAAGATTTTACGTATCTCGATATAGGCGCCAACAACCCGGTAAAGATCAACAACACCTATATGTTTTATGAAAAGGGTTTTAAAGGTGTTTGTATAGAACCGGATCCGGCTGTTTATGCGGTGTTGAAAAAGAAAAGACCCAATGATACCTGCCTCAATATAGGTATCGCATCAAAGGCAAGCAGCGAAGCTGATTTTTATGTAATGAATCACCCGGGCCTGAATACATTTTCAAAGGAAGAAGCAGAAACACTTGTTAACAATGGGCAGGGAAAGATCATGCAGGTCATCAAAGTACCTTTGATAACGGTGGAAGAAGTGATAGACAAACATTTCAACGGTAAAGCTCCCGTATTTGTGAATATAGATGTGGAAGGGCTGGATGAAGAAATCCTGCGTAGTTTTCCTTTTAATAAATACAAACCTTCCATATTCTGTATAGAAACTGTCGAATATACTGATGACGCAAGTTCAGAAAAGCGACAGGGGATATTCGATATCATGAAACAGAATGGCTACAAACCATTTGCCGATACTTATATAAACACGATCTTCATCAGCAATATTTAAGGATTCATGTTCATTTTTCAATTCATGGGCGGACTGGGGAACCAGATGTTCCAGTACGCAGCAGCAAGGGCTTTATCTGTAAGGAGAAACATACCCTTTAAAGTAGATTTTGATGATCCCTATAAATTTGTAAAAAGGGAATTCAATCTTTCTATGTTCGATGTAAAGCCAATGGAGCAT
>JAFDXA010000106.1 GCA_018268185.1 Bacteroidota bacterium | reverse complement strand
TTTAGTACTACTGTATTATATCCGCCGCCTGCGGCCAAACGGTTACGAGCAATCCTTCAGGCGTGGTTTCTGTTTATGCCACACCTGTTGCGGGAACCATCTCCGGGAACAGCGCTGTATGCACCGGAACACCTGTTCAGTTAAATGCCAATGCAACAGGTGCAGGAACCCTTACGTATACATGGACCTCATCGAATAATGCAGTAGCTACCGTATCAAATACAGGGCTTGTTACTGGCCTTACCAGCGGAACGACCCAGATCAGCTATATCGTAAAGAATGGAAATAACTGCGCCGATACTTCAGCTATATTTACCATTGTAGTTAGCCAGGCTGTATCAATCACAGCACAGCCCGCGGCTACACAAACAACCTGCGCCACATTCCCGGCCAGCTTCAGTGTGAGTGCTGCAGGAAGTGGACTCAGTTATCAATGGTTCCTGGGAAGTACAGCCTTAACAGATGATGGAAATATCACAGGATCCCAAACAGCCAACCTTTCAATAAACAGTACAAGCCTGGCAAATGCAGGAGATTATCACGTGGTGATTTCGGGCATAGCACCCTGCTCACCCGTTACTTCCAATATTGCACACCTGGTTGTAAATAAAGACATTGTAATTACTTCTCAACCCGTTTCTGTATCACAATGTGCAGGAACAACAGCCAGTTTTACCGTGGCTGCAACAGGCGACGGATTAAACTACCAATGGAGAAAAGGCTCTGCAGTACTTGTTGATGGAGGAAATATCTCCGGCACGAACACTGCTACACTTACCATTTCAAATATCAGTGCTGCGAATGCGGCCGCAGACTATAATGTTATCGTTGGAGGATCCGGGGGAATTTGTCCGCACGTTATCTCCAACAATGCTGCCCTCATTGTGAATCCAACACCGAATGCCTCAGCATCACCGGCTTCTCAAAGTGTTTGCTCAGGAGCTGCTATCAGCACCATCAATCTCACAGGATCTGTTATTGGTACTACCTACAACTGGACAAGAGACAACAATGGCAATGTTTCCGGGATAGGCGCTAGTGGTTCAGGCAATATTTCAGGGATTCTCAATAACAATACCACGACTCCTCAAACTGTGAACTTTACGATCACACCAACTGCAGCAGGCTGTTATGGTACTGCTGTTAATGCAGCAGTTGTAGTGAACCCGTTGGTAAACGTAAGCTCTCTGCCATCAACCCAAACAATCTGCAGCGGCGCTTCAATTACAAACATTTTAAATAACAGCAATATCGGGTCTGCAACAATCAACTGGACAAGAGACAATACCGCAACAGTTACAGGGATCCCTGCAAGCGGAACCGGTAATATCAGTGGAACACTCTCGAATAATAATTTTGTTCCAGTAACTGTAACTTTCAGTACTACTGCTTCTGCCTATGGCTGTAACAGCAATGCAGTAACATCCACCGTGATTGTAAATCCAACTGCAGCCGCTTCTGCCAGTCCATCTACACAGCAATTGTGCAGCGGTGCATCCATAACACCGATTGTGATTACAAGTACAACACCGGGGGCTATTTTCAACTGGACAAGAGATAATGCAGGAATTACAGGCACCATTCCAACATCCGGAACAGGTAATATCAGCGGTACACTCGTAAACAGCGGAACAACTCCGGTTACTGTAACATTCACCATAACTCCATCACTTGGTAGTTGTAACGGAACTCCTGTTACAGCAACGGTTGTAGTGAACCCTGTTCCCAATGTTTTGGCAACACCATTAACACAAAGCAAATGTTCCGGCGCTGCCATCAGCAGTATTAACATCACAAGCAATGTAACAGGCGCAGTGTATAACTGGAGCAGGGATAATACAGCAGCGATCACCGGCATCGCAGCCAGTGGCACCGGGAATATTTCCGGCACATTATCTCAAACAGGCAATACTGCTGCCACAACTATATTCAGCATCACCGCTACAGCGAACGGATGTACCAGCGCTCCTGTTCAGGCAACTGTGATTGTAAATCCAACACCTGCAATATCGGCAACCCCGGCAACGCAGGCAACCTGCAACGGTGCTGCCATTGCAACAATCAGTATTACGAACAGTAACAATGTTGCCAATACAAATTATACATGGACAAGAACCAACACCGGCATCATTACAGGTATGCCTGCATCGGGTTCAGGAAACTCGATCACCGGATCGCTCACCAACACAAGTGCTGCCAACAACTTTACTGTTTTCAACATTACTGCAACTGAATCCTTGAATGGATGCAGCAGTTCAACAACAGCAACAGATACTGTTTATGCGCCACTGGCTGCACCCATCGTATATGAATCACAAACAGTGTGCGTGAACAATACGCCCAACCTTTTGATAGCAGCGCCTGCTTCGGGAGGTTATGGCGGCTTTACGTATCAATGGCAAAGCAGCCTGGATGGTATTTCCTGGACAAACTTAAGCGGTTCTACAGGTCTTACCTATCAACCACCCATTGTAAATAATGCCACACCAAATACATTTTACAGGTTACAGGCATTCAGCATTTGTGGAAATGTTACGAGCACTCCTGTTTATATTGAGATCGTATCTGGAACAGGCTATACTTTCACACTGAATGCAAATGTTCCATCGTGGACGATGTGCCCTGGAACAACATTCTCTCCTACTATTGAGAGCACTCACTCGGCAACTTCGTATGTAAGGTTTACCTACAATGCGAATGCATCGCAGATAAGCCCGGCTTCCAGTCCTTCAGTAGGTACCACCGGTCCGATACATGACGGATTCTTCAGAACAACCACTGCTACACTCGGGCCATTGACAACGATCAACAATACCAATGCACCGGTAGAAGCATACATTACCATTACGCCAAGTATTTACAGGTATGACAACAACCAATACCTGTGTACCGGCGCTGCACAGTATATCGGCATTATCATCAACCCAACGCCTACTGTTAACAGCATCAGCAACCAGGTATTATGCAAAGGCAACAGCACCACTGCTGTAAACTTCACCGGTTTTGTACCGGGTACCGTATATCGCTGGACGAATGACAATACTAGTATCGGGCTTGCAGCCAGCGGTACAGGTAATATTGCATCTTTCACAACGATCAATAACGGAACAGCTCCTGCAGTCGCAACCATTACAGTAACACCGGAATTCACCAATGCAGGCAAAACATGTTATGGAACTTCCAGAACATTTACCATTACCGTGAACCCGGTAGCTGTTGCTAATGCGGTTCCCAATATCAGCGTATGCCATGGCGCTGTTGTTCCTGTTACAACATTCTCGAGCAACATTGCCAGTTCTGTAGTTTATTTCTGGACAAACAATACAACATCTATCGGACTTGGCGCCAGTGGATCAGGCAACCTGCCTTCATTCACGGCTGTTAACAGCGGTTCCAGCCCGGTTACTGCTACCATAACGGTTACGCCGATCTATGTGAATGGCAATTCATGCTTTGGCACAGCAAAAACATTTACGATAACCGTAAACCCAGTTGTTCAAGCGGGTACAATCAGTGGTCCGGCTTCATTGTGTGTGAATGCTACTGCTTTATTCACTACCAATGGTAACGCCGGCGGAACCTGGAGCAGCAGCAACACTTCCATCGCTACGGTTGATGCAACGGGTAATGTTACTGCACTGGCGCCCGGAACTATCAATATTATCTATACACTCAATAGTGGATGTGGCAGCCCTGCTTCATCCACAAAATCATTCACCGTTTCTGCCAATGCCAATGCAGGAACCATCAGCGGAACTTCACCAGCCTGCATCGGCAATACCTATACATTCAGCAGCAATGGCGATCCCGGCG
>JAFDXA010000105.1 GCA_018268185.1 Bacteroidota bacterium | reverse complement strand
TTGAATTCAAAAACTTCAACAGGCAGCACGGTTGTTGTTATGCCTGCAAATAATTCTGTGCCCACCGATTCTCCCCTGGCCATTAAAAAAGTAATTCCGCTGATATCGATCATATTCTGCGGATCAGATCCTCCGGAACCCTCTTCAATGTCTTGTATCATGAAAGTACCTCCGGCAGTACCATCCGTGCGCCATATTTCTTCTCCATGAATTCCATCATTTGCATTAAACAGCAGATTACCTCCTACCACGGCAAAATTATAAGGAGCTACATCGGTGCTGTTACCCGGAAAAATTTCTTTTATCAATACCGTTCCCGCAGCAGTGCCGTTACTCTTCCACAATTCGTAGCCATGTGTTGCATCCTTCGCATCGAAGTACAATGTGTTGTTCACGTTGATGAGGTAAACAGGCGAACTGTCATCGATACCCGGATTGATGTCTTTTACCATTACAGTGCCAGCAGCAGTGCCATCGCTCTTCCACAATTCAATTCCGTTGCTGCCATCCGTAGCGGTAAAATAAAGCACGCCATTTACATTGGTAAGGTTGCCGGGGGCGCTATCGTCTGAACCTGGATTGATGTCTTTTATCATTACAGTGCCGGCTGCAGTTCCGTCGCTCTTCCACAACTCTATTCCGTTATCACCATCCGTAGCAGTAAAATATAGTGTACCATTGATGTTGATAAGGTTTGATGGTGTTCCGTCTGCAATACCGGGATAGATATCTTTTACAAGTACTGTTCCTGCGGCAGAGCCATCGCTTCTCCACAATTCCCTGCCATTAGGGCCGCTCTTTCCGGAAAAGAAGAGAAATCCATTTACATTGGTGAGGTATGCCGGAGCGCCTCCGCCATTACCCGCATACAGGTCTTTCACCAGTACGGTACCGGTTTCGGTACCATCACTTTTCCAGAGTTCAAAGTTTGAGCCTCCGTCGCGGGCCTTGAAGAATAATGTTCCGTTCACATTCGTAAGGTTGCTTACATCACTGCCCAAAAAGCCGGGAGAAATATTCTTTACAAGCACAGTGCTTGCGGCAGTACCGTTACTTCTCCATAATTCTACACCATCATTCACAGTATAAGCGCTGAAATAAACGGTTCCGTTGATATTGGTGAATTCAGAAGGGTTACTGTTACCTGCACCCGGGTTAATATCCTTTACAATATTAGTTCCTGAAACGGTTCCATCACTCTTCCACAATTCCATACCATTCGGTCCATCCTGCGCACGAAAGAACAGCAATCCGCTGATGTTTACGAACTCATTGGCATCGCTTCCCATAGATCCTGCATAAATATCTTTCACCATGATGGTACCGCCATCTGATCCATCACTCTTCCACAGTTCGGCGCCTGCGTTCGCATCCGATGCCCTGAAGAAAAGCACGTTGTTTATCGCCGTTATATTCCTGGGATCGCCGGAGCCCGGGCCTTCATCCACATCGCTCACCATATAAGTGCCTGCAGCAGTGCCATTGCTTCTCCATAATTCGGTTCCGTTTCCGCCATCTGTTGCTGAAAAGTACAGCACGCCATTTGCGCTCATGAGCTGTTGCGGATCACTGCAGCCCAATGCATTGATGTTTTTTACCATCACGGTTCCAACATCGGTGCCATTACTTTTCCATAGCTCTGTTCCGTTACTGCCATCATCTGCTGTAAAATATAATATACCGTTCAGGTTAAACATGTTTGAAGGATTGGATGGCCCGCCGGGATTGATATCTCTTATCATCACGGTGCCGGCTTCGGTACCGTTGCTCTTCCACAATTCGGCTCCATTGACGTCGTCGCTGGCGCTGAAGAAAAGTGTTCCGTTCACATTTACCAGGGAAGTTGGAAAACAGTTTCCGCTGCCGGTACTGATATCTCTTACCATCACGGTTCCGGCTGCAGTGCCATCGCTTTTCCAGAGTTCAATGCCATTCAATCCATCGGCAGCGCTGAAAAAAACAGTGCCGTTTACATTGGTCACAGAATAAGGGTTGCTGTTATCGGTGCCGGGGTTAATATCTTTAATGAGTATAGTACCTGCTTCGGTGCCGTTTGTTTTCCAGAGTTCTCCGCCATGATCTGCATCATAAGCGCTGAAGATCAGATTGCCGTTCACATTTGTGAGGTTACCGGGATAGCTGTTATCCGGGCCCGGATAAATATCTTTTACCAGGATGGTACCTGCTGTAGTGCCATCGCTTTTCCATAACTCTACCCCGCTGCTTTCTTCATAAGCCCTGAAATAAATGGTGCCATTTACATTGGTGAGGTACATAGGTTGTGAGAACGGACTGCTGTTGATGGTAAAGTCTTTCACCAGTACGGTGCCAGCCGTAGTTCCATCGCTCTTCCAGAGTCCCATGCGGTTGGCGCCCCCCTGTGCTATAAAATAGAGTGTTCCATTTACATTGGTAAGCTCTTTGGGAGAACTGCCGGTAATGCCCGGGAAAATATCTTTCAGCAGAAAAGTTCCGGTGCTGGTTCCATTACTTTTCCATAATTCCGTGCCTGTTGTGGAATTAAACGCAGCGAAGTAAAGAGCGTTATTGATCGGGATGATACCACTGGGTTCGGAACCGGCTGTATTGGAAGCCGTATTGATATCCTTCAGAATTTTAAAAACCTGGCTTTTAACGATGCCATTACAAATCATTACAAAGATCCCTAAACAGAGAAACTTTTTTCTCATAATACTGGTGCAAGTGATTAACAAAGTAATTAGTTACGGCTATCAGGGAGGATAATAGGCTTTATTAAATATTAGTAAAATTAACATGTTTGTGCTGCCCGGCAATCGGGCAAAGCTTTGAAAGTTATAAACACACCTGCAAATAATGGGTATAACCCTGGCTGTGATGCTCGTTTTGCAGGCTATCGTGGCATAGTGCATCTGTTTAGTGATGATACCGAACAAATAAGCCTGCGTTTTCTTTGCTGTTAATTACAAGCAAACTAAATTGTAACCAGCTATTGCAATTCTTTTGAAGAAAACGGCCGCTATACTGCTTATACTTGTTTTCCAGTTTAACCTCTTCGGTTATCAACTGCTGATATCTTTTTTGCAGCAGCAACAGGCGGTTGTACTGGAAAGTAAGATCGACCATGAAGCTTATAACGAATCGGAACTGGTGCAGGTTTCCGTTCCGCTCAATATGCCTTACCAAAACAGGAATACAGAGTTTGAACGTTGTTATGGCCAGGTAGAAAAAGATGGCACTATTTTTCATTATGTAAAAAGAAAAATTGCCGGAAATGAATTGATATTGCTATGCATCCCCAATCACCAAAGCAAAGCATTGTACAACCTGAAAAACGATGTTACAAAGGCCAATGCTGCGAGCCAGCAGGACAACCCGGGCAAATCTGCTCCACAAAAAACTTCCCTAAAGGCCGGCATTGATGAGATCGATTTCTGTACAGCCCTTTTTCAGCTGAGCAACACTATAACTGAAACAAAAAAAGATTTTTCGGTTTATACATTCACCATTCCTATGGGGAACAGTATCACCCTGCTTCAGCCGCCTCGTTCGTGCTGATACTGCCCAAGTATTTGCCTGCTTGTTTTTGTATACTGCAAAAACGCTATTCAAGCATTCTTTAAACAACAATCGAAATGAGAAGATTATTTTGTGCAGCCCTTCTTGCATATATATCACTGTCGTCCTGCAAACACAGCTCCTATGATAGTTCAGTTATGAAAGATCCTTTGCTTTTCTGCAAAACGGTTAAGCAATTGAACGACGTAGTACTGGAAAACAATTTTCCACCCATGATCGCCAGCAGGAATTATGCGTATGCAACCATTGCTGCCTATGAAGTGATGGTTTTGGGTGATAACCGTTTTCAATCACTGGCCACCCAGATCAAACACTTTCCGGCATTACCGCATATCGACACAACAGGCGCCGACCTTCATTATGCCACACTTCTTGCATTTTGCAAAGTAGGTGAAGCTGTTACATTTCCGGAAGGAAGCATGAAAAAATATGTAGCAAAACTTGATTCCCTTGCCAGCATTGCCAATATGAGCGACCAGATGAAAACTGCTTCCAAAAAAGTAGCTGATTCTGTTGGAGGCTGCATACTGCGCTGGAGTAAAAAAGACAACTACCTGCAAACACGTACAGCTTCCAAATATGCTGTAAAAAATGAAGAAGGCAGGTGGATTCCGACTCCCCCCATGTATGGCCAGGCTGTTGAGCCGCACTGGCGTGAAATCAGGCCCATGGTGATGGACAGCGCTTCGCAGTTCATTCCCACTACTGCACCAACATTCGACATCAGGAATAAAGAAAGCGTTTATTACAAGGCATTGATGGAAGTAAAACAGACTGTTGACAGCCTCAATGATGAACAAAAGAATATAGCAGATTTCTGGGACGACAATCCTTTCAAGATGAACGTATCAGGACATGTAATGTACGCTACAAAGAAGTTCTCTCCCCCAGGTCACTGGATGAACATCGTAGGTATTGCTGCACAAAAAACGAATGCCGATTTCGGAACCACCGTTGCAGCTTATGCCGAAACTTCCATTGCACTTTTCGATGCTTTCATCAGTTGCTGGGATGAAAAATACAGGAGCAATTTTGTGAGGCCGGAAACAGTGATCAATAAATACATTGATCCCGACTGGCAGCCTTATATACAAACGCCGCCATTTCCATCGCACACCAGTGGCCATGCCACTATTTCTGCGGCTGCTGCCGAGGTAATGACTTCCTGGTTTAGTGATCAACTGTCGTTTGCAGATACATCTTCTCTTGAATTCGGAATAAAAAGCAGGCAAATCAAAACTTTCAGGGATGCAGCCAAAGAAGCAGCCATGTCGAGGCTCTACGGTGGCATCCATTACCGTTTCGACAATGAGCATGGCAATGAAGCCGGCACAAGACTCGGCCTCTACATTGTTCAGCGGCTCAGAATGAAAAAATAGAAAATTATTATTTCAAATGAAAAGACAATCATTCATCCTTTTAAAAAAAGCGATGACAGGGATGGTATTGGCCTTGCTTACCATACATACAAATGCACAAACAGAGATTGACGGGATCATGATGGAAAAACATGCCCTTTGTATCGGGCCGATGTTCGGTTACAGCAGTTGGAAGAATTACTGGGAAGGAACATTAAAAAGGAATAACGAAAACCTGGGAACTGTATCCGCAACCATGTACAGCATCATGGGAAACTACGGCATCACCAAAAAAATAAACGTGTTGTTCGGCATTCCTTATATTAAAACAAAAGCATCGGCCGGGCAAATGCGTGGAATGAAAGGCATTCAGGATCTTTCATTGTGGTTAAAATGGAATGCTTACAGTAAAAAAATATGGCAGGGGAGATTTAAAGCCATTGTGATTACCGGCTATTCAATGCCGTTATCCAATTATACAGCAGATTATCTTCCATTGGCAATCGGCCTTGAAAGCAGGAACCTGTACCTGAGAGCAATGGCTGATTATCAGCGGGGTGCCTGGTTTGGTACTTTATCCGGCACTTATGTAAACAGGAGTAATATTACCATAGACAGGAACTCCTATTACACTACCGAAATGCATTACAGCAACAAAGTAGATATACCTGATGCGATGGCATTCAATGCCAGGTTCGGTTACCGTAACAACGGATTGATCGCAGAGTTATTTCTTGATAACTGGACAACCCTGGGTGGTTTCGACATTACAAGAAACAATATGCCATTCCCAAGCAATGAAATGAACAATACCAAAATCGGTTTCAATTTCAAATATGACATGCCATTTCTGCCCCAGCTTTCGCTTACCGGTAACGTTGCCACTTCTGTGGCCGGACGTAATACCGGCCAGGCAACCGGGTTCAATGCCGGTATTTTCTATGTTATGAACATCGCAAAAAAAGTAAAGAAAGAATCTAAAAAATAAGATCATGAAAAAACTGTCAATACTGTTTCTTGTGTTGATCTCCCTGCTGGGTTCCTGCTCAAAGGATATCACCGAAGACAATATGCAATATCCTGCATTGGATCCTGTATCTACGGATATCAATGCCGGGACCTGGAAGCCCGTTTTACTATCTGCCCCTGATGAATTCCCTGTGCCTGCTCCTATAGCCACCAACAATCCTGATTATACAGCTCAAATTAATGAGATAAAAAGTTTCCAGCAGAATCTTACGGAAGAGGAACGCAATGTTGTTCGCTACTGGAGCGCCGGGGCCGTACTCAGGTGGAACGAGATATTGCGTGAGCTTGTTGCCAAACACAACCTGCCACCTTATCAGAACGCCGACGGTACTTACCCCATTCCAAGTGCAGCCAATCCTTTGGCATATCCACAGTTTCCTTTTGCCAATCCGCCTTATGCAGCCAGGGCTTATGCTTATGTATCCGCTGCACAGTATGATGCCCTGGTAGCAGCCTGGCATTACAAAGTTTTGTACAACAGAGCTGCACCTTATAAAGTAGACTCCAGCCTGCAGGTTCTGGTTCCTCGTTCAGATCTTCCTTCTTATCCATCGGAGGATGCCGTTATTGAAGGCGTAACTACTGAAATGCTGAAGCTTCTGTTTCCAGGCGACCAGGATTTTATTCAGCAGAAAGCACAGGAACATAAGCTTGCAAGGATCATTGCCGGCGCCAATGTGCGAAGCGATCTTGATGCCGGTGAAACACTGGGCAGATCGGTTGCACAAAAGTTTGTTACACGTGCCCGGGGCGACAGGGCCGGCGCTGCCGTTGGCAATGCAACCATCTGGGCTCAAATGGAAACAGATGCTATCAATCGCGGAGAGGTTCCCTGGATCAGCCAGGAGTCACCAAAGCGTCCGGGCATGCTTCCTCTCTTCGGAAAAGTAAAATCATTTTTATTTGATTCGCTTACCATGGTTACTTCCATCAGGCCTGCCGCTCCGCCATCAACATCTTCTCAACAATTCAAAGATGAACTCGCAGAGATCTATGAATACAGTAAGAATCCAACAAGAGAGCAGATCAGGATTGTACATTTCTGGGCCGATGGTGTGGGTACTTATACGCCACCCGGCCATTGGAACTACATTGCTGCTGCTGATTTCGTAAACCAGCGTTTCAGCGAAGTAAGATGGGCCAGGAATATGGCGTTACTGAATATGTCAATAATGGATGCCGCCATAGCCTGTTGGGATGCAAAGTACACTTACTTTAATCCACGTCCATCACAGATGGACCCGAGAATTAAAACAGCAACGGGGTTACCCAATTTTCCATCTTATATATCCGGCCACTCCACATTCAGTGCTGCCGCCGCAACCATACTCGGGCATATCATTCCCGCAAAAGCCAATGAATATGATGCTATGGCGCAGGAAGCTTCTATGTCGAGAATGTATGGAGCCATACATTACCGCAGCGATTGCAGCAAAGGATTGGAAACCGGGAAAAAAGTTGGCGATTACGCAATACAAAGAGCCATGACCGATGGCGCAGAATAGTCCCTTGACCTAACCGTATATTTCCTGCAGGGCTTACAGAAATGTAGGCCCTTCTTTTAATCATTTATCTTAATAAAAGATCAGCGTTTCTGAATGAGCAACAGGCTGTCGTTGTTTCTTGCTACAACAAATCCTTCTTTTTTATTGGCGAGTGCTATTTTATTTATATGCCTTATTTCTCCTTTTATGGCAATGCCATTCAATGGCATATAACTAAAATTACCATTGCCTGTATTTACCAGCAATGATCCAAAATCAGCATCACTACGCCCCAACTGAATATTGTTCGGATAGAAATTTCCTCCCAGCCAAATATCAGGCAGTGCATCATTGTTTGCATTCACAACTACAGCTGAATGGTATGATGTGAGTTGCGTTTGCCAGGGAAGCGGCTTAACAGCAAATCCATTTTTCCCATTGTTGATAATGATGCTGTTGGCAAAATAATCAGCAGTGTATACAGTTGCTTTCTCCAACTGGCGGGCACTGAAAATATCCGTTAAAGAAGCTTTTGCAAAATCATTTGCATATAAGAACTGCTTTTTGATCTCGGGGAGTTGTTTTTCAAGGTCGGGTTTATTGGCAAATGGTATTTCTTTATCTCCCAGGAAATAAGTGATCAGTTGTTCTTTGCTTCCGTTACCATCAAAATCGGAATAGTACATTTTTACAGGGTGCGTTGAATCAGCTTTTAACCGGCTATTCAACCCCTGGTTTCCGGCAATAAAATCCAGGTCGCCATCTCCGTCAATGTCAACCGGCAACACAAAATTCCACCATCCCTTTTTATCGGTGATATATTTTTTTTGAAACTTATTTCCATTGTTGATGAATGCGATGATGCCATCCCATTCAACACTAATTACAAGATCCTGGTCTTTATCGCCATCAACATCTGCCCATACAGCATGTTTCAGCATACCTGCCTGTTTTAAACCGGGAGCAAGATCCGTTGTAACATCTGTAAAATTTCCCTTACCATCATTCTTCAACAGGTATGAATCAGGGATTTTTCCGTATTCCCAGGTAACAGATCTTCCCCCGATAAACAGGTCGATGTATCCATCATTATTGAAATCACAAGGAGCAACACAGGAAGCTGTTAAGAATACATCATGAAAAGCATCCGGTTTTCTTTCAAGTTTTCCATCACTGTGGTTGATATAAACTCTGGGTTGCTGTGCCGTATTTCTTCCGGAACTTTCATTGCCACCACTTGCCACTACCAGGTCTGCCAATCCATCGTGGTTAACATCAATCCAGCAGGCATCAATGTCTTCATAAACACTATCATTGTCGAATGCCGGCTGTTTCGATCTTTTAAAAATCCCCTGATTATCCTGTATAAAAAGAGCAGGCTTATTCATTCTTGAAGCGCCAATAAAAACATCATCTAATCCATCAGCATTGGCATCACCTGTTGCAAGTGCAGGTCCCTCTGCAGAAAGCATGAATGGAAGCAATGGTTCCCGGTCAAAATCCACAAATGTATCTTCTTGATGACCGTACAAAAGGCCGGATGACTTTGTGATATCTTCCAATACATTTGTGTTGTTCCGGTGAAATTTTTCAAGCCATTTGTAATCAAATTTTGGAAGTCCTTTTTTATACACAGCTTTTTGATGCAGGCTGTCTTTGGTGAAAAGAATATGCTGGTAAGTATTATCCGGCCAGATCAATATGGCTGAATCAATCTTGTCTTTTCCCATGCCTGCCAGCAAAGCTGTTTCCATGGAAGACTGAAAACCCCTTACCGGGTATTTTTCATAGTTGCGGATGTTATCGCCGGAGAAAACAAGCAATCTGGCGCCTACCGCATTTCTATTCAACGGCGATCCTTCCAGGTTGATTTTTACGGATGGATTTTCGCCATGATCATTTGCTTTATTCCGGTAAAGCAGTACCGCATCTTCGATATTATTTACAACTATATCAATATCACCATCGTTATCGAAATCTGCATAAACTGAGCCATTGGAATAAGTATCCCTGTTATCCGATATTTCATTGCTTATATCTTCAAAAGAAACATTGCCTTTGTTTTTGAAAAATCGGTTCGGTAATTTGATCTGGGGAAACTTATCTATCAATTGCATATCCATGTCACCGCTCCGCATTTCCCTGCCTCCCATCCTGCTTTGAATTTCTTCATTTGAGATATAGTTTATGTAGTCGATATCATTTAGTCTTTTGGGAATTCCGTTGGAAACGAAAAGATCTTTCAGTCCATCATTGTCGAAATCGATCCACAGTGTTGACCACGACCAATCCGTAGCGTATACATCCGAGTACAATCCTGTTTCACTGTACAAGCCATTGCCCCTGTTAAGCTGCAGAGAATTCCTGGGGTACTGGTAATGATATCCTTCCTGTATCTTCAAACGGAATGTATTGTATTCGTCTTCTCCAAGGGATCTTTTCAATATAACAGGATCAGATGGAAGCATATCGGCAGAAATAATATCCGGTAATGCGTCATTGTTAATATCAGCAGCGTCAACGCCCATTGAAAACTGGCTGGTATGCATGGTGGCTTCGGAGATCATGTCTTTAAACCCACCATGGCCATTATTGATGTAGAGATAGTCATTTTCATGAAAATCGTTTCCGATGTAAATATCCGGGTAACCATCCAGGTTGAGATCAGATACTACGATCCCCAAACCATAACCGATAGAAGATTGATTGATGCCGGCTTCTGCAGATACATCAGTGAAATGGCCACCGTCGTTCCTGAAAAGTATATCACCTGAAAGCGGATCATGTGTTCTTTCAAAATTGCTTCTTGCTGTAAAAGTGCTGTTGTAATGAAGGGAGTGATTCAAGAGAAACATATCGAGATCTCCATCCATATCATAATCGAGAAAAGCTGCCTGGGTGCTGAAACCTGAAAAATCCAATCCATACGATTTTGCTTCATCATTATAGAACGGGATGCCATTCTTAATGCCCTGGCATATCAACAACTGGTTGTGACTTTGCAGTTTTTCGAAGTTACCTACTCTGCATACATATATATCCAGCAAACCATCATTATTGATATCAGCAACAGCAACACCGGTTGACCAGGCCCCGTCAACAGGAATGCCGGCAGCCGTACTTACATCTTTAAAATGCAGATTACCGGTATTGATATAAAGTTTGTTTGGAGATTGGTTGGCTGCAAAGAAAATATCTGCCAGTCCATCATTATTGAAATCACCTGCAGCTGTTCCGGCACCATTATAGAAATACATATAACGCAGCATGTTCAACGTAGGTGTGGGAAAAAGTTTGTTACTGAATACAAGACCTGTTCTCGATTCGTCAAGTGTTTCGAAAAGCACTTGTTTTGGTTTACTGTCTTTACTGTTACACCCTGGCAAAAACAACTGCATCCATAAAACAACGATATAGTAAACTCTTGTTTTCAAAAAAAATACGGAGTCATTTAATATTAAAATGCCTTTTGAAAAACAGCTTCTCCATTTATATAAGTAGCAAGCACTTTTGTTTGAAGGATCTTTTTCATATTGCACTGCATGATATCATTATCAAGTATGATAAAATCTGCTGCCTTTCCTTTTTCAATACTGCCCTTTTCATTTTCTTCAAAAGCTGCTTTTGCAGCCCAGATGGTCATGCCTCTTAGTGTTTCCTGGCGTGTAAGAGCATTTTCAGTTTGAAAACCTCCTTGCGGAAAATTATTCGCATCCTGCCTTGCCACAGCGGCAAAAAAAGTTTTGAGCGGATCAATGTATTCCACCGGGAAGTCGGTACCAAGTGGCATCCAGCCGTTGGTCTGCAACAGTTGCTTGTATGCATAGGCAGATTTTATCCTTACCGGCCCAAGGCGATCGCCAGCCCAATACATATCACTGGTAGCATGTGTTGGCTGTACCGATGGAATGATATTATTATCAGCAAAAAAATGAAAGTCGGCAGGATCGATCACCTGTGCATGTTCTATACGCCAACGCCGGTCATTCTTTCCTTTGAGTACAGAAGCATAAATTTCGAGCATGGTTCTGTTACCGCTGTCGCCAATGGCGTGCGTACACATCTGCAGTTTGGAATCTGCAAGTTTTGTTGCTATGTTCTTATAATAGTCGAGTGCACTGAGTAAAAAACCTGTCCACCCTTTTTTATCTGAGTACTCATGCAGGAGGCAGGCGCCTCTTGATCCGAGCGCTCCGTCAGCATACAATTTAAATCCTCCCACATGAAGGCGTTCGGTTTTATAGGGCCCTTTTGCAATCCAGCGATCGTAATAAGCGGCACTGTCTGAGAGCAAAGCAAATATTTTCATTTTCAACCTGCCGGCCTTTTGTTCAGCATCAACCATGTCAACTGTATGTTCGCTGATACCACAATCCTGTACTCCTGTAAGTCCGAGTGCAAAACATTGTTCCTGTGCAGCCAGGTAATATTTTTTGGCCAGGCTGTCGTATAACAACGGGATCTTGTTTTCTACAATATCCATGGCGTTGTCGATAAGAATGCCCGTGGGCTTACCGTTTTCCAGCTCTATGCTTCCGCCATTTACTTTTGTAGAAGCATTGATGCCGGCTATATCAAGAGCTGTTTGATTAACAAGCGCAGCGTGGCCATCGATCCTTTTAAGAAATACGGGGCGGTTGGGGAACAAACTGTCCAGCTGTTTTTTATCCGGGTATTCTTTTACCTGCCAATCGTTCTGATCCCAGCCCCTACCATAGATCCATTGCATGGGAGCGTGAGTACTATAGGATTTTATCTTTTCTATGATCTCATTGAAAGATTGAGTGCCCATAAGTTCACACTTCCACATATCTGTTGCATAACCGGTAAAGTGGCAATGGGCATCAATGAACCCGGGAAGAATGGTTTTCCCCTTTGCATCAATCATTTCTGATGCACTGTATTTTGAAAGAATAGCCTCATTGGTTCCTGTTTCTAGTATCTTCCCATCTTTGATCGCCATGGCTTCTGCTGTAGAAAAAGCAGTATCAACGGTATATATCAATCCATGGTGAACGATCATATTTACCTCTTGCCGGGAATTACAGGATGTTAAGAGCGTGATGACAGTGAGAGTTGTGATCAATATTTTAATACTTCTGAAATGCATACGCAATTGTTGTTCATCAAATTTAGGCAAAGGTGTCTGTATGATGATTTAAAAGGCGGGATTTTGATCCATTCTTTCTTTTGAACAACGGCATTAGCATCTATTATTTTCAAACGTATCTTTACTTTATGCAATTCGATAGTATTGTAAATGCAAAACTGAGTAAGGAAACCGATCGCCCGTTGATGAAAAAGGAAATGTACCCGGTAAGCGAGCGGTTACAGGCTTATCTTCATCAATACGGCAGAGATATCAAGCTCCCTGTGGCGTACCGCGACCTGCTCAACTATCGGCATACCGTTGCACTCCGTGATAAGAAAGGCAAACTCACTCATTGGGAAACGGCCGTATATGATCTTAAAGAAATGGAATTCCTGAAAGAAGGGTTAATTAAGACCTATGCTGCGCTAAAGACCGAAGGAAATTTCAGTTTTATCAAACACCTGGATGTTGAACGAATCGATTTTTGTGAGTTTGGTAACAGTGTACCATTCCGGATCCGGATCATCAACCGCATCAACGACAATTACGATCATTATTATATCAAGGCTGCAGATGCTTCCCGGATCTACGGACTTGAGCTGGAACACCTTTTAAGTCCGAACCGCATCACTTTCCTGCATCATAAAAACACATTGGTAGAAGAACATATTCCCGGCATACCGGGAGACGTATTCCTGGATGATTACCTGAATGAACCCGAAACAAACAAAATTCGAATTGCAAAAGAGTTCGTGAAATTTAATGAACGTTGCTTTGCCAGGCTGCTTGGCGATATGCGTAGTTATAATTTTGTTATTGACATAACGCCTGATATTGAAGATTATCAATATCGCATTCGTGCGATTGATTTTGATCAGCAATGTTATGAAGGAAGAAAGAACCTCTACCTGCCGCAGTTTTACAAAGAGAACTTTGAATATGTTGACCTCGTATTAAAGACCCTTAGTCGTGAAGTGATTGAACAGTACCAGATAGAAGAGCAGACGGCGATGGCACACAGAGCATTTGCAAGCAGGAAGCAGTTGATGGAACTGCTTAACATCATGTCGAAAGATGAATTGTCGGAAAACTACAAGATAAAGCTGCTGCGGGAAGAATTAAATACACACTTTAAAACAAATTATTTCTCCAAGTGCAACAGCATGGGAGCATTGGTAAAACGTCAGCTCAAATATGTATTGCAGAAGCACCTTGAACAGCTGAAGCGATAAAAATTTCAGTAGAAAGCTCACACATATACAACGATTGCGGTAAATATTTATATATGTACACTCCTGATCAAACTAAAAAACTACAGGCTGAAAGCAAAGAATGGTTACAGGTAAAAGATGAGAATAAGATTGCCCACGACATTGAAGAACTCAGGAATGTATTGCGTTTTCATGAACACAGGTATTATGTGTTGAATGATCCGCTGATCAGTGATTTTGAGTACGACAGCCTGTATAAGTTGCTGGAAAAATACGAAGAGCAACATCCTGGTTCTGTAACACAGGATTCTCCAACACAGCGGGTAGGCGTTGGCCTGATCAAGGATTTCCCCAAAGTTCAGCACCTTGTTCCTATGTTATCTCTTGAGAATTCTTACAATGCCGATGACCTGATGGATTGGGACCGAAAGGCGAGGGAATTATCAGGGCTTGCCGAAATTGAATATTGTGTTGAACCGAAATTTGATGGCGCCAGTATATCATTATTATATGAAGATGACATGTTTACCCGTGGTGCAACGAGAGGAGATGGGGAAACCGGCGACGATATCACTCCCAACATCAAACTGATCAGGTCGGTTCCCTTATCAGCAGCTTTCAGCAGGTATGGCATACGCCAGATAGAGATTCGTGGCGAAGTGCTGATGAACAAGTACAACTTCAAAAAATATAATGATACGCTGATCGAAGAAGGCATGCCTCCATTGGCTAATCCCAGGAATGCTGCGGCCGGAAGTTTAAGGATAAAAGACAAATCCATAGTAAGTAAACGCAACCTGGAAGCTTTTTTATATCACGTAAGTTATACCGTTAAAAGCGGCAGTATGGAACCTGTCACCCACTCGGGTATGCTCGAAATGCTTTGGGAGCTGGGGTTCAGAAGTCCGAAAAATGAGATGAAGGTTGTTACCGGCATCAACGCTGTACTTGATTATGTTAACGATTTCGAATCCAAAAGAGATGATCTTCCTTACGAGATCGACGGAATGGTGATCAAGGTGAATGATACCCGGTTACAGGAAAAACTGGGAATGACTTCACACCACCCCCGCTGGGCCATTGCCTTTAAATTCAAGGCCAGGCAGGCAACCAGTAAACTTGTTGATGTAACGTACCAGGTTGGAAGAACAGGAGCTGTAACACCGGTTGCCAAAATTGAGCCGGTTCAGGTTGGAGGTGTAACGGTAAGCAGTATTTCAATACATAATGAAGATTATATAAAAGAAAAAGATCTGAAGATCGGCGATACTGTACTGATCGAAAGAAGCGGCGACGTAATTCCGCAGATCGTGAAATCATTGCCGGAATTAAGAACGGGCGATGAAAAGACGATCATTTATCCAAAACATTGCCCTGTTTGTGGCGATAAGCTCTTTAAATCGGAGGATGAAGCCGTGTGGCGTTGTATCAATATCAACTGCAAGGCACAGGTGGTTGAAAGGATCATTCATTTTGCGAGCAAGGATGCGATGGACATCCGCAGTTTTGGTGAAGCAAACGTTCATAAGTTCTTTGAACTTGGTTTGCTTAAAGACATCCCGGGAATTTACCGGCTCGACTTTGATGCCATTCGCCAATTAGAAGGTTTTGGAGAAAAATCAATCAGCAATCTCAAACTGGCCATTGAAAAAAGCAAGGAACAACCCTTGCATAGACTTATCTACGCACTGGGTATCAGGTATGTTGGGGAAACTACCGCTAAAACGCTGGCACAATCGGTAACGGGCATAACAGAATTAAGCGAATACTCATTGGAGCAACTGCAGCAACTGGAAGATGTAGGAGTAAAAGTTGCCGGAAGCATTCATGAGTTTTTCAGAAATAAAGATAACATGCACATGCTCAGCGAACTTGAGACTCTTGGCTTAAAACTTACACAGGAGAAACCGCTTGTTGTTGAAGGTAACCTCGGCGGCCAGACTTTCCTCTTTACCGGAACACTTAATAAACTCAAAAGAAGTGAGGCTGAAGCCCGGGTTGAGCAGAATGGGGGCAAGATAGTAAGTGGGGTAAGCAGTAAACTCAATTATCTTGTTGTTGGAGAAGATGCGGGAAGCAAGCTGGAGAAGGCCAAAAAGATAGCTTCCATCCATATTATTACCGAAGAAGAATTTTTGCAAATGCTACCCGGGTAGTCTTTTTTTTGGTATATTTAATCTTCACAGGACAATCAATTTTTTTCGGCATTACAATGCCGGATCCCACCTTAAATCGTGTTGTTATGATCAAAAAAAATCCCGGAGAAATTTGGAAACAAATGCAATTTGCCGGATATAAACAATTACGAAAAAAATATGCTGTATCAAACATGGGGCGTGCTGCCAGTTATGCTGTTGATGTTATGACAGATGGCAAACTGCTGAACGGCTCACTCACATCCGGCTATCGTACTTTAAACCTTCATGTAGAAAATGGCAATGGCACGATCTACATACACAGGGAAGTTGCTAAACTATTCAATAAAAAGAAATCACCTAAGCATAAGTTTGTCATTCATCTCAATCACAAGAAAAATGACAACAGCGCAAAAAACCTCAAATGGGCAACCATGGAAGAAGTAAGCGATCACCAGCAAAGCAGTCCGCAAAAAATAGCTTATAAAAAACGCCAGGCCAACCGTACTGTAGGCCTGAAGCTAACTGCAACACAGGTTAAAACGATCAAAGACATGATCAATAATCCCAAACGCAAACTTACTTACAAGCAAATGGCCGAAAAGTATGACGTTAGTGAAATGACCTTGTATCGTATCAAAAGTGGTGAGAACTGGGGCAGAATAAAATAATTTCAATTGCATCAAAAAACAGCATCCCGTTGAAAAACTCAACGGGATTTTTTATAGAAGGTTTTTTATCAGTGAATCAAAAATTCCTGTTCGGAGTTTGTTTGTGTAAATTGCTGTTTCAAAATTCAGGTTATGATTCAGCCATCTGTTCTTAAGTTTTTAAAAGATCTTTCAAGGAACAACAACAAACCATGGTTCGATGCACATCGAAAAGAGTACGAAAATGCCAAAACAGCATTCCATGATTCGCTCACAAAAGTTATCAAAGGAATAGCAGGTTTCGACAAACCGATCGGGCTGCTCCAGGCAAAGGATTGTACATTCCGCATTAACCGCGATGTGCGCTTCAGTAAAAATAAAGACCCTTATAAAAATAATATGGGTGGGTATTTTAACAAAGACGGCAAAAAAGGCAGGGGCGCAGGATATTACATGCACGTTCAACCCGGGGAAAGTTTCATTGCAGGTGGCATCTGGATGCCTGAGCCCGATGTGCTTGCCAAAATAAGGCAGGAGATCGACTACAATTTTGATGAATGGAAGAAAATAACAGGCACCGCCAGTTTCAGGAATAATTTTCCGAAAGCTTTTGAAAGCGGTGAAAAACTTTCACGCCCCCCGAAAGGTTATGAACCGGATAACCCTGCAATTCATTTCATAAAAATGAAAAGCTATGTAATCACACGTTCTTTTTCTGATAAGGAAATTACTTCTGCAGGTTTTGAACAGGAGGTTGTAAAAACCTTCAAAGTGATGAAACCTGTGATTGATTTTATAAACAGATCCATAGATTGAGGTTAAAACATATAACTCATTTAAGCTCCTAATCATCTCACTTAGTTAAGTTTCCGGGATTGATGTTTACAACATTTGAGCCCCGGAAGGGTGAGTTTACGACAAAAAAATGGCCAGTGATAAAAATCACCGGCCTTGCTTACCTCTGAAACCACAAGAAAAAAAGTTAGAGGTTTTATAATGAGTTTACAGTAATGTCAAGTTGTTTTGTAAAAAAAATCTTTTGCAGGATAATGCAATTTCGCTGGCCAGCTTTAATAAGGATAAAATTGGAGAGGTTGCCTGTTGTGTAGACAGTAAAATTAGATAATTTTTCGAGATATTAAAATTTTTGATTAGTTATTTTATAGAGTTTTTTTGAAAAATTTTCAGTCCTCCTTTCAAACGCAATACTGACCTGAATTTCTGAAAAAAATTTTTTTTAGTTTTTTTCATCCCAGACCTGCAGAACCATATCAGGCAATAAAAACAGCCCTACTTATTAAAAAACAATATCATTTGTGTTGGCTTTCAAATAGCATTTATATCCGCCCTTTACCCCCGAACTGCATTTTACCCGGCTTAAACTGATAAAAATCACATTCCAAAAAACTAATAACCGTTAGTTTTGTGTAAATTCCCGTATGGCAAAAATTAAAGTGGCTAAGAATGGAACGAAGCGGGATGCGATCACGCAAAAAGGGGCCGGCCTGTTTAGGAAGAAGGGATTTGCCGCAAGTTCTATGAGAGAACTGGCCGATAGTGTTGGGGTGGAAGCTTCCAGCCTTTACAATCATATCGGGTCAAAAAGTGAAATACTTAGGAGCATTTGTTTTACCGTGGCGAACCGTTTTACCAGTCAACTGAACGAGGTGGAACAGGTGTCGCAGGATGCCGTAGGGAAGCTTGAGAACCTGATCAGGTTTCATATACAGATGATGCTTGAGAACTTTGATGAGGTTTATGTGGCGAATCATGAATGGAAGCAACTGGAAGAACCATACCTGAGCAATTTCCTTAGCCAACGAAAGGCATACGAGAACAGGCTGGCAGATATTATTCGTGATGGTATATCCAAAGGATCTATTAAAGACATCAATCCACACGTAGTGGTGCTTATAATATTATCAGCTGTACGTGGACTTGAATTCTGGCAACGCAATAAAAAGAACATAAGCGAATCAGAACTCGTCGAGCAGATGGTAAGTCATTTATTAAACGGAATAACTAAGTAAAATGGCAGTACATTTTCACAAACTCAAGATCAGGCAGGTAAAAAAAGAAACCGCAGATTGTGTTTCGATTTCATTTGATATCCCCGAAACATTGAAAGATGTTTTTGAATATAAAGAGGGGCAGAACATAACCATCAGAACAAATATCGATGGCGAAGAGATCAGGCGTTCTTATTCTGTTTGCAACGCACCTTTTGAAAAAGAATTACGTGTTGCTGTAAAAAAAATCGATGGCGGTGTATTCAGCAGGTTTGCAAATGACATACTGAAACCCGGCGATGAACTGGATGTACTACCTCCTACCGGCAAGTTCAATGCAAGACTCAATGGTAATAAAACGGGTAATTACCTGGCCATTGCTGCAGGCAGCGGCATAACTCCTGTTATATCAATTATCAAACACACATTGAAAACTGATCCTGGAAGCAGTTTCACTTTATTGTATGGAAACCGCGACCGTCATTCGATTATTTTCTTTGATGAACTGGAAGGATTGAAGAATACTTATATGGATCGTTTCAATTTCATCAATATTCTGAGCAGGGAAAAAACCGATACTGAAATATTTTACGGAAGGATAGATGAAAATAAATTAGCAGCACTCGGGAAACTGATCAGCTATGAAAATTTCGATGATATCTATTTATGCGGACCAGAGCAATTGATATTTACTGCCGCAGACTACCTGCAACGCATCGGTATCAATAAAGACAATATTCATTTCGAGTTGTTTACTACACCTGGCCAAAAACAAGCAGCCACTCAAACCCGGGAAGAACAAAAAGATACAGGCCCGAAGAGCCAGGTAACTGTTAAGCTGGATGGAAGAAGTATCGATTTTGAACTCGGTTTCCAAAGTTCCAGCATACTTGATGCTGCCCTTAAAAACGGCGCTGATCTTCCTTTTGCATGCAAGGGAGGCGTATGTGCAACCTGCAGGGCCAAACTGGTAGAAGGGAAAGTTGATATGGACGTGAATTATGCGCTGGAAAAAGAAGAGCTTGAACAAGGCTTTATTCTTACATGCCAGTCGCACCCAAAAACCGAAAAGGTTGTTGTTGACTTTGATATAAAATAATCATCAGAAACTTCCCCTGGTTCCTTCCTGGATGATGGCTGTAAACTGTTTCCCGGATTCAATATCCTTGCGGGAGCCATGGGCTGCTTTAGATCTCAATGAAATATTTTTTCCGTTGGCGCCTTCAACCTGGTTGATTTCAATATCTGTCATTACCCGGCCAATCGTTAAGTTTCCTGTTGCAATTGCCCCCTGCCTTATGATCAACGCCCCATTGTAATATACAGGCCTGGAAACAGAAAATTTTACCCGTTGTGCCGATTTTTCTTTCTGGTTCATATCCGGCGTAGTTACAAGCGATAAGCTTACTTCTACTTTTGAATTGATATAAATTTCTTTTTTCTCAGGTATCGCCGGAGTGACTGGAACAACCTGTTCCTGCGGCGTTGTTGGTTTAGGCTGTTCCTCTTTCGGTTTTCGTTTGGGCGTTTCTTCTTTTGTTTTTTCGGGGGTTTGTTCCGGCTCAGGCTGTGCAGGAGTTTCCTGTACCTGTTGCGGAGGTGTAATTACCAGCTCATTATTTCTCGGCTCTGTTACAGTTGTTCCTGTTGAAGATTCTTTATTGAAAGATTTCTTTTCAGTGCTATCCGTTTTTAGTACCAATCCTTCTTTTTCTTCTCCTCCGCCGATGGAATTAAGTACAACAAATCCCAACAGCAACAATAATAGCAGTCCGGCGATTATCATGAGGTTTTTCCTGTCTGAGAAAAAATCTTTCACCCTAGCCTGAATGCCGGTTGCCAGTTCAGGCTGCATCATTGTTCTTGTTGCCATATCATCTGCAACTCTTGTTGCTCCTGCCCCTGCGAGATCGGAAGCATAATTTGCCCTGTTCAGAATTCCTGTATCGATATCACGGCTACCGGGGAATGCTGCCAGCAAAGCCTGTTGAAATTCCCTTGCATTGTGATACCTGTGATCCGGGTTCCTGTCCATAGCTTTCAGAATAATATCACTGAGTCTTTTTGGTATGGAAGGGTTCATCCTGTCCGGAGCCGTGATCTTCTTCTTGAGTATCGACTGCATCAGGTTAAAATCAGTATCACTTTCAAAAGGAAGCCGGCCCGAAACCAGTTCATACAAGGTAGCGCCCATGGAATAGATATCAGAAGCGATCGAAGCATCTTTTCCTTCAATGAGTTCCGGCGCCATGAATTCAATGGTTCCCACGATCTTGTTCACCTGGGTCATTTTCTGTTCACCGGCCACTTTGGCTATACCGAAGTCCATCAGTTTTAATGTTCCTTCTGAAGTGATCATCAGGTTTGATGGCTTGATATCGCGATGAAAAATATTTTTTTTATGTGCATGGTACAAACCTTCCAGTGCCTGTACAAAAACAGGAACAACAAATTCCGCAGGCAGCGCCCCGTATTTTTTCAGGTAATCATCCAGGCTTGTTCCTTCCACGTATTCCATCACCATAAAGTGATTGCCGCCCTGTTCAATAAAATTGTAAATAACTGCAATATTCGGATGAAGTAATTGTGCCAGTACCCTGGCTTCTTTTTTAAACCGCTCCAGGAACTGGGGTTGCATGGTCAATTGCGGGTGCAGCATTTTCAATGCTACTTCTCGACCCAGCATCGTATCTGTTGCACGATATACATTTCCCATGCCGCCTTGTCCAAGGTGTGCATTGATCTCGTAACTATGTATTCGCTCACCTATCATTGTCGTTGTTGTTTAAACCCTCGGGTATGTATGCATCCCTCGTTAATTTAGGCGCTTCCACATCCCTGGTTGATTTTATCTGGTTGTTATTTTTTTCTGCTCCGCATTCAGCAAGTATAACTGTAATATTATCTTTTCCACCTCTTCGTTTTGCCTCGCTTACCAGGTAATCCGCCACCTGCTGAAGCGTTCCGCTGGCCAGCACCCTTCCGAGTTCTTCATCTGAAAGATAATCATACAAGCCATCAGAACAAAGCAACAGCCGGTCGGATACATCAAAAACTCCATTGAACAGCCCGGTATCAACCCTTAATGAAGGCTTTGTGCCCATGGCATTGGTAAGTATGTTTCTTTGCGGATGCGTTTCGGCCTCCTCGGCTGAAATGTTGCCATTGTTTACGAGTTCCTGTACATAGGTATGATCCTGTGTAATGCGTGTTATTGTATTATTATGAAAGTGATACGCCCTACTGTCGCCGGAATGTGCAAAGTAAATTGCATCACCCACTATTGCCAAAGCCGTAGATGTTGTGCCCATTCCTTTCTGTGTTTCATTGGAAGCAGCCTGTTCAAAAATTTTTTTATTCGCTGTATTGAATGCTTTTGAAAGCGACTGCTCTATGCTTTTTTCGCCTGAATTGTAATATTCTCTCCCGATTATTTCAACAGCCATTTTGCTCGCTACTTCACCGGCCTGGTGCCCGCCCATGCCATCAGCTACGATCAGCAGGTAGCCTTTATTGCGCAGTACATTTTCATCTGCAATCCTGAAAAAAGATGCCGAATCCTCGTTATTGGTTCGCACATTGCCAAGATCTGTTTTAACAACCACCCTGATATCAACAGGATCTTTGTGCACCCGGGAACTATCTTCCCTATGATCCTGTGTTTTATTTTTTTTTCTCCAGAACATCGTACTATGGATTTTTTTCAAGATTATATTCAAATGAACTTCTTCGTGGCGTTATCTGCACTTCTATCTCTTTGTCTTTATAACCATCTGCATGTATCGTAAACCTGAACCGCTCTCCTTCACGTCCTTCAACAATATGCGGCAAAGATTTTCTTTCTCCGTTATCTAAAATCAATTCAGCATTTGAAATACCGGGTGTATTGATCGTTAGTTTACCATCCCCGGATCCCGGATCTGAAACATATGAAGGCCCGGTATTTTCTGCTGACGGAATTACCGGGATATTTTTTTCATCATTGGGTTTATCCTTCTGCAGGATAAATACCATCATCACTATAATAAATACAGCGGCAGCTCCAACCAATACCAGTTTCCTGGCAGGCATGTTCAATATTGCAGAAGCATTTACAGAAGTTATTCTTTTTTTTGCCAGCAGCGTTTCAATTTCTCCGGCACTGATGCGGTTGGCGGGATTCACCCTTAAACTTTTGTCTATTACTGTCAGGAGTTTATCAGAAACTTCCGGGATCAGAATGCGTGGATTGGTGAAACTTCCTTTCCGGATTTTTGCCTGCAATGAAACCGGGTTGGTTGATTCAAAAGGAAGATAACCTGTAAGCAGTTCATAGGTCATCACCGCCAGGGCCCATACATCTGATTTAAGTTCTTCCTGTTGCTGAAACTGTTCAGGCGCCAGGTATTCCATGGTTCCCACAACAAAACCTGTTTGCGTAAGGCGTGGTGAATATTTGTGTTTAGCGATGCCAAAATCCAGCATCTTTACTGTGCCATCTGGCTTAAGTTTGAAGTTCTGTGGCTTGATATCGCGGTGTATGATGTCTTTCTTATGCAGGTATGCCAATGATGAAGCTACCTGGGAAATAATATGTTCCGTTTCGCTGCTGGAAAGTCGTCCCTTCCTGTGCCTGTATTCATCCAGTGTTTCTCCTTCCACGTATTCCATTACAATGCAAGGATGATTGTTCACGGTACTGAATTCATATAACCTTGCAATGTTGGGGTGATTAACTGAAGCCTGAATGTATGCTTCATTCCTGAAGCGATCGGCGAGGTTAGCCTGGTGAAGAATTTTTACAGCGGCTTCTCTTTGCAGCGCCGCGTTGTAGGCTTTATACACTTCACCCATACCGCCTGACCCGATGCGTTCGGTCAGGCGGTACCCTGCAACTTCAGTAAGTTCAAATGAAGAACTCATGACAGGTTGTTTAGGCGAAGCAATAAAATTTTATAACAGTTGCCTGCAGTACAATATATCAACTACTGGTTAGCTACTTTTTTTCTTCCCATCAGCTCAAGGCCATACTTAATGGGAATTGCGAATGATATCTGTGTGCCACGGGCATCAGATTTTCCGGCATAATAAATACCTATAACGTTGCCTTCATCATCAAACATAGGTCCACCGCTGTTGCCGGCTCCTGTTGCATTGATCGTAAGCTGGTAGGAATCACCAAAGGCACTATAAGTTAGATTTTTATCTGATGAAGCCGGTATGATCCGCCCGATATTACCTGTTGTTACAGTTGGTGTTGGCACTGTTGTGAACTGGCTGTTGGGTTTGAACGGATCATTTGATTTACGAACAACATATTGTTCCGGAGCCACACCGGGATAGCCCATAACAGTAACAGTCTGACCAGGCTTCACATTATCATAATCATCTTTCATGGTTACTTTGGAAAGCGATTCCGGTAATTCAACTTTTATCATCGCCACATCATGATCGTCTGATGGCGTTGCTGATTGCACCGGCCTGCGCAATGCTGTATTGGCAAAGATCACATTCATATAGGTGTTCCTGCCTTTGATAGAACCCGGACTTACAGGAGATCCTCCAATCAGGCTGGCTTCTGAAGGAACAAAACCGAATACATCCTCCGGCATTACAGATACACCTGGAGCAATGGTCTCTCTTCCTCCTGCATATTGTACCAGCACACCAGGAAAAGCATAATCAGGAAATGAATAACGTGTGTTCCAGTTAGTGGCCACGTGCCTGTTGGTTAATATGAACCCATCTTCTGAAACTACAAAGCCAGATCCCGAAGCTCCTGCAAAGCCAACCGGTGTTCCGATAGGAACATTTTTCTTTACATCGAGGTAA
>JAFDXA010000104.1 GCA_018268185.1 Bacteroidota bacterium | reverse complement strand
TTCCTTGCCTGGAAGCCTTCCAGCGGAGAGCCCGGGTGTACCCATTCTTTAAATATCTTTTCAGGAGTATCATGCGCTACATCTTCAATATTCATACCTCCTTCGGTACTGTACATGATCACATTCTGGCCTTTGCTGCGGTCGAGCAATATAGAGAGATAAAACTCCTTTACCGGGTTTGGCCCTTCATAATATACATCCTGTGCAACAAGCACTTTATTTACCACTTTACCATCAGGCCCTGTTTGCAGTGTTACCAATGTGCCGCCCAGGATATTGCCTGAAATCCTCACTACATCTTCGGCGCTTTTGGCAACGGCAACACCACGCTGGTCTTTACCAACGATGGTTCCTTTACCACGGCCACCGGCATGTATCTGTGCCTTTACAACAGCGAATTTGCTGCCGTACTGGGTGTGGATCTGGCGATAAGCTTCTTCAGCTTCTGCAGGCGTGCTGCATGCAAATCCCTCCTGAACGGGAACATTGTATTTCTTTAACAGTTGCTTGGCCTGGTATTCGTGTAAATTCATTTTGTAAAAATTTTGGCGAAGATAAATAAAAACTGGATTGCTGTTATGGCTTCAAAAATAGTTAAAAGATACAAGCATGGCACCAGTTCTGGCAACGGATAAATGATTAGGCTTACATTTGCAATTCCGGCTTGAAATGCCGGTTACCGGTTAATCATCCTGTTTGGCTTACATGAAAAAAATATTCGGATTATGATTAATACTTTGCTGTTTTAAAATCGCTTCTGCGCAAAATGATGAAATTCTCCGGCGGCCGGTTTCAGTTTTCAAAAACGGAAGCAGTGGTTTCAAGGGCGGAAGCGATACTTCTGGTTTCCAGCACCGGGATGACCTTAAAGATTCCATTACGATCAGCTATCGCTTGCTGGATTCTTCCGGTAGAAGAACCATTGATTCTTCGGTAAACGATTTCGACAAATATTTTCCCGTTCCATCAACCTGGCAGGCATTGGGCAATAACGGCGCCGCCGCTTTCCCGCTGATCTTTCAGCCAAATATGAAAGCGGGTTGGGATGCCGGGTTTCATGCTTATGATATTTACAGGCTAACCATTGATGATACCAGGTTCTATAAAACAACCAGGCCCTTTACCATGCTGGGTTACCAGCTGGCATCCGGTAAAGAACAAATGATCAAAGCGCTTCATACCCAAAACCCGAGACCAAACCTGAATGTGGGACTTGATTACCGGCTTATCACTGCACCCGGTTTTTTTATCAGCCAGAATACCAATCACAATGCTTACAGGTTATTTGGTAACTACCAGGGTAAAAGGAAAAGGTATAATGCTTACCTCGTATTGGTGGGTAATACAATCAGGGCTTCCGAAAACGGGGGAATACAGGGAGATTCATTGTTGAAAGATCCGAATAAAAAAGACAGGTTCAGTATCCCTGTTAATCTTGGTAATTCTGCTGCTTATAATACCAACCCGTTTGTTACAACGGTGCGAACGGGCAATACCTATAAAGACTTCAGTTTTTTCTTCCGCCATAGTTATGACCTGGGTAAAAAGGATTCCGTAGCCATCAACGATTCAACCAGTGAATTCCTGTTTTACCCGAAGCTGAGAATACAGCATAGTTTTACATACAGCACTTACAATTACAGGTTTTCTGATATCCTTGCAGATTCGGTAACCTACCAGCACTGGTACGATACCACGTTGAAAAAAGCTACCGACACTTTTTCCATAAAAGAAAAGTGGAAAGTGATCAGCAATGATCTTTCGCTCCTGCAGTTCCCGGATACAAAGAACACTTCGCAGTTTATAATGGCCGGCGTTACCATACAGAATATCAAAGGAACATTCACGAATGCCGTATCGGATTTCTATAATCTTTCAGTTCACGGTGAATACCGGAACCGCACGCGAAACAAATTGTGGGATATTTTACTGAAAGCGGAAGTTTACCTGAACGGCCTCAATGCCGGTGATTACAGTTTGTATGCATCGCTCGACCGTTACCTGAACAAACGGTTGGGTAATGTAAGCCTGTTCTTCCGGAATGTGAACCGTACGCCTTCTTTTATATTTGATAACCGCACTTCATTTAACCTGGGCAATGCAAACAGTTTTAACAAAGAGAATATCATCTCTTTCGGTGCCACAGCCAATACGCCTTACGTTACGCTCAGTTTTAAGGATCACCTGATAACAAACTATACTTATTTTTCCGACTATTATCATACGGCGCAGTACAGCAAGCTTATTAATCTTCTGCAGGTAAGCGCTTCTTCCCGGATCAGGATTTCAAAACACTGGAATAATTATATAGATGCAGTTGTGCAACATACAGATGGTGCAGCCCCGGTAAAAGTGCCCCTGCTGTTTTTGCGCAACAGGCTGGCATACGAGGGGCGATTCTATAAAAATCTGAATATCAGTGCAGGGATCGAAGCCCGGTATTATACTGCCTACAAGGCAAACAATTACTCTCCTGTACTGGGTCAATTTGTACCGCAGGATACGGCAACGATCAGGAACCTGCCAGATATTGCAGCCTTTGTACATTTCCGTATCAAGAGCTTTACAACCTATATCCGGGCAGAGAACCTCAACACCGTAAGTTTTGCCAATGGTTTTGCTTTCGTGAACAACAATTTTGCAGCGCCCCATTTCCCCACACAGGGATTCATGATCAGGCTGGGGATACAATGGTGGTTTGTTAATTAACCATGCCGGTTCTCGTATAAAGTAATCTTCAGAACCAGGAATTGCTTTGTTCCGGCTGATAATATGTTTACCTTTACAGTGTGAAAAAACTATTTCTTTCCATACTCACTTTGATATACATGGCAACTGCCTCTGGTATTGCTATGGATATTCATTATTGCATGGGTAAAAGGGCAGGGGTGGATTTTTACGGCAATGGCAACGACAAGTGTGGCCGTTGTGGCATGAAGGAGAAGAAGAATGGCTGTTGCCATGATGAATACCAGTTTCATAAAATAGAGGATTCTCATAAGAATGTTTCCAATGATATAAGTTTTCAGCCGGGTGAAGCGCTGATCAGTACGACATATTATGTATATGATTGGCTGATCACTACCAATACTGAAACTTCTTTGCTGCGGAATAATTCACCTCCACTCCCGGCAGGCAAGGATGCCTGTATTTTTTATTGTGTTTTCAGGCTATAGAATGAACCCTGGTTTACAAACGGGTCTTGCAAAAAGGATCCGCTTCCATTCAGGTAATTCAATCTATAATAGTAAAAACATACATCATGAAAAAGATAATCAGTCTTCTTATAATAACTATTTCCCTTTCAACACAGGCCCAGGTTCAATCTGTAAACCTGCAGGCCAGTGGACTCACCTGCAGCATGTGCAGCAATGCGATCAACAAGGCTTTGAAAACAATTCCTTATGTTGATAAAGTAATGGCCAATATCCGCAATTCAAGTTTTGAAATAACTTTTAAGCCCGGTAGCCAGGTAAATTTTGATGACCTGAAAAATAAAGTAGAAGATGCCGGCTTTTCTGTGGCTGGCCTGGATGCTGTTGTTGATTTCAATAATACGGCCATCACCAATGATGAACACATTAACATGGGAGGCATGTATCTTCATTTTATAAATGTTACCGACCAGGCATTGTCTGGAACACGTACCATAAAAATTCTTGACAAGGGTTTTGTTTCTCCAAAAGAATACAAAAAAAACGCCCGCTACACAAAAATGGAATGTTATAAAACCGGTGTTGCGGGAAGTTGCTGTACCAAATCAGGCGTGGCAGCCGGCACCAGGGTTTATCATGTAACCATCTGATCATTATTTTTTATTTCTTTTAACTCCTGCAGGTAGCCTGTTGTGTGTTGTATGTTCATGCATATTGAATGTACATGCAACACACAATTTTTTCAATCTGCTGTACCAAATCTTTGTCAATCATGAAACCTTCAATCATATTCATACTATTCCTGTTTCTTTTAAATAAGGCACATGCACAGGAACTATTTGTTTATTCGGAACCCGCCAGTAATATGGCTGCCAAAAGCCTGGGCCTGCGTTTGAATAATTACTTTAATAAGAAAACGACCGCAGGTGCTTATACTTACCAGTTTGTGCCGGAACTGATGTGGGGCATATCCAAAAAACTCATGTTGCATGCTGATTTTTTCTTCAGCAACAGGTCGGGTAAATTTTTAAACGAAGGCGGTGCTTTGTATTTTAAGTATCGCTTTTTAAGCAACGATAAAATTCACAACCATTTCCGCATGGCAGCCTATGCAAGAGCTGCTGTTAATAACGGGAAGATCGATCAGCCTGCCATTGATCTTATGGGGCAGAACAGCGGCTACGAGGCTGGCTTGATAGCTACCGTGCTGGAAGGCCGCACAGCAATTTCGGCAACGGTGGGCTGGTTGCATGCCGAAGATAACCTGGATCAAAAAAAGTTTACTTACGGAACTTCAAACAGGAATGCTGCCGGGTATACCTTGTCTGTTGGCCACCTGGTATTTCCATTGCAATACAAAAATTACGACCAGGTGAATATGAACCTGATGCTGGAACTACCCGGGCAGACAAATCTTGGTAGTGGAAGATCATTTCTGGATGCAGCGCCATCTGTACAGTTTATATTGCTGAGCAGGATGCGGATGGATATTGGCTATCGGTTTCCAATAGTGAACGACCTGGTACGTGCAACAGATCGTGGCTTTTTGTTCCGGTTAGAATATAACTTTTTTAATGCCTACAGGTAGCGCAATGAAACTACTGAAGAAAATAGCATCGATCATTTCCGCTATTGCACGATTCTTTTTGAAGCGCAAAAAGCAATGTTGCGACCAAAGCCAGGGATGACTTGTGGCAGAAATGGATCCCTGTATGATTGTGTTAGCCGCAAGCTATCCGAAGCTTTATAATTTGTAATGGCCAATTAACTGTATTTCTAGTCAATTTTTTTGTGCCATTAGCCTTTCTTGTTTTTACCTTGGCACAGTTTTGTGCCAAATTTTGATTCAGTCTTTTTGTGTCAATTTATTTTTTTGCTCTTTTGTGCCATTTTTAATTTCCAGGTTTTTGTGCCAATTTTTTTGAAAAAATTTAGCATGGCACAAATTCGTGTTAATATTATGGCTGCAGCAAAGATCCGGGCATTAACAGTGGTTATTTCAGCAGCTTCAATCAATAGAAGCAATGCCAGACAATAGTTTGTCGAGGTTGCCCTGTTTAAGGTAGGCTGATGATATATCAGAAGACTGCGCCAGTAAGGTAGTGATGTAAGGTTGTTGATCGCCAAGCACACGGTAGGCGAGGGCAAATGCTTCTGTCTGGCTGATGTTTTTCGTTTGCTGGAAAGCTTCTGTTACGGCAATAACTTTCAAGCCGCTGTCTTTTATCCTGCCTAACTCAGCGATCATCCAACTCAGGGCAAGAAAATAATTTTTCTCGAGCATCAGGAAACATTCATTGCTGCCTGCCTCAGGCATTTTGTTGAACGGAGAATTGATAACAGGCTCTGTGAGGTATTTGGTTACCTGTTCATCGGGAACATGGCTGTCGGTCAGTTGTATTGCTCCCTGCAAGGCCCTTGGGTAAATACTCAGCCAGCGTAGTTTGCGCCTGAGCGCATGTACATGCAGTTCTATATTCGTGAATTTGAAATTCAGCTCAGTAACAAATTCGTTGATCTCTTCGATTGATTTTTTATAAAAACCGGCCATGCCTTTTATCTCTTTGGAATCTTTTTTCCAATCAGCATCGTATAATTTTTTCCTGATCTTTCTTATCCTGTCTGCACCTTCGCCGATCCAGCTTCTTTCCTGCAACAGGTCATTGAGGCGTTGAATTTTTTCCCTGGATTGCGCCTGCAGGTATTCAGTAATGAAGGATGGTATATTCGGGTCAGTACTGAATTCCTTTGCAAAAGCATCATAATAATCAATAGCGCCCAGGATGTCTTCCAGCAGTTTAAAATCTTCTTTCAGTTTGGAGAACCGCTTTTCGTTGTGCAGGCCGGCATACAGCTTCGCCAAACCCTCGAGCATGAATAGGGGCGTACGAAGATCATTGGCATATAACCAGAGCCCTGCATTTTTTTCTGCAGCAGCCTGCGACAGTAATACTTCTGTTTTCTGTAGATAATATTCAAACCTGTTTAATCCCTGCTTCATATCTTTTCTTTAGTCTTTTTCAAAAAATGCAACGGCGCCACCTACCCATGATTTGTCTTTGTTGTAACGGGTGCCGATCATTTTGCCTTTGCTTAAACGGGCAAGATTGTGTACGGCCACCGGGCGTTTCCATTCATCTTTCCAGAAATAAAATAACCGGATCTCGGCTTTGGCAGGCTCATCCATGGTTTCGATGATGGGTGCATAATTTACTTTTCGTTGCAGTATCCAGTTTTCGGGATCTTTTACTTTGTCGATATCAGCCTGCGTAACATCAATCACA
>JAFDXA010000103.1 GCA_018268185.1 Bacteroidota bacterium | reverse complement strand
TGACGACGGCTTTAATAAACTTAAATTCCAAATTGATTCATTCCCAAATTCCCTATCCTCACATTATCAAATTTCAAATTTCCACATCTTCACATCCTCAATATCGAACAAGGAACAAGGAATATTGAATACCGAAGTAATTGAAGTAACCCAGGCAAACTCAATTCACCGCCGGACATCCATACTTCTCCTTATTACCGAATTTGTATGAAATTCCTGCCGTAACACTATTGTAATGATCTCCCAGTTTTGGATTGGCTGCCTGGCTGAAACCATCGAGGTAATCATTGTGCATAAAGCGATAAGTTCCTTCCAGGTTCAGCACAAACCTGCTGGATAAATGATACCTCACTCCCGCTCCTGCCGGTATAACCATCAGCACCCTGGGTGTAGATGTGGCCGCATCTGCAGCAACACCACGTTGCACCTGCGAATTTTCGCCAAAGTATTCGTAATTCACCCGGCTGTAATCACGGCTAACGTTCACAAAAGAAGCGCCTGCCCCTGCAAAAACATAAGGCTCCCATTTCACATCATCATAATTGGTTCCCAATACGGTCCAGTGAAACGTTACTGCCAGCTCTTTCACCGATGCATTGAATGCAAGATTTCTTTGCTGCCGGTAAGCTGGAAATTTATAAACTGATTCATTACCTGCCAACGAAGCCATACTGAACATCAGCCGAACCGAAAACAACCTGTTCAGAATACGGGTTCCGGAAAGGGCGAAGCCGGGGCGTATCGTTTCAAGTGATCCGATGGCATGCGGTGTAAGATCTCCCTGGTAGAGATACGTACCCACATGTACCCCTGCTTCCCATTTCGGAACAGTGGATAATTGAGCGAAGGATTGATTGGAAATTAATACGGTGGCACAAACAACAAACGGACAGGTAATTTTTTTTGCAAACATTGGATAGCATTTAAGTGATCAATAAAGATTCCAATGTATAGCTACTGAATAATATGCTGTTTGTTGGTTCAACAGTAGAAAGCAAAAAGCAGGCTGAATATTGCCCGCTAACAAATATTTAACTGAAAAAAAATGGAAAATGCTGAGCGCTGATGTGAATCTATATTGCAAGCGAAAGCCACTGTGCGGCGTTCCGGTAGTTCAGTTTATCAGTAAGTTCTTTTGAAAATTTCATATCCTCGATAAGTTTCCCGGGATGATGCTCTCCCAAAGGAAAAGGATAATCACTGCCCATGCATATTTTATCTTCCCCCATCACATCGAGAATGTAATTCATGGCTTTCTCATCATGCACCAGGCTATCGATCCAGAATTTACCGATGTAGTTTCTTGGATTGGTGTTGTTATCAATGGCAGCTAGGTCGGGTCTTACATTAAAACCATGTTCAATTCTGCCGATGGTGATCGGGAAAGATCCGCCGCCGTGTGCGAAAGCAACTTTTAATTGTGGAAATTTTTCAAACACACCCCCGAATATCATGGAGCAAATTGCCCTTGATGTTTCTGCCGGCATGCCTACTAGCCACGGCAACCAGTATTTCTGCATCTGTGTTTCACCCATCATCTCCCAGGGATGAATAAAAAGAGCACAATTCAGTTTTTCTGCCGCTTCATAAAAGGGAAAAAACCTTTCGTCGCTGAGATTGATTCCGTTTATATTACTGCCGATCTCCAGGCCCGCCATCTTCAGTTCTTTTACACAACGCTCCATCTCTTTTATAGCCATATCCACATCCTGCATCGGAACCGTACCGATACCAATAAAGCGTTGTGTATCTTTTGCAACCGTATCCGCAATGTGATCATTGAAAAAACGGGAAGTTTCCGATCCATCGGCAGCCTTCGCCCAGTAGTTAAACAACACAGGGATCGTTGAAAGCACCTGCATCGTTACACCGGTTTCATCCATTTCTTTCATCCGCACAGTTGCATCAAAGCAGTTGTCATCCACTTCGCGGAATAGTTTATCACCCTTCATCATACAGGCTTTGCAATTCCTGTGTTCAAGATGAATGAATTCGCCATAGCCAAACTTCTGCACCCAATTGGGCATTTTGTCGGGCATAATATGTGTGTGGATATCGATTTTCATGCAACATTATTTTGAATTTTGAATTTTACATTTTAAATGAATCAGCATTCAAAATTCAACATTCAAAATAATTTATCCTTTCCTTACCGGGGGTGCCATTACAGAACCGCATTTGCTGCAGGTGCGTTTTGTTTCATCTGCATAAAACCCTTCCATAACAGGAGGCAGTTGTTTTACAATATCTGAAACATGCAGGTATTCTTCGTATAATTTGTTACCACAGTTTTCGCAATACCACAGGAATCCATCTTCTTCTGTTTCACGCACTTTTTCTATTACCAGTCCAACCGTATTGGGGCCACGCTGCGGAGAGTGCGGTGTTTTCGGAGGAAGCAGGAACATATCCCCTTCCCTGATATGAATATCTTTGGGCTGGCCTTCGTCGATGATCTTTACCACGATATCTCCTTCTACCTGGTAGAACAGTTCCTCGCTTTCATTGTAGTGATAATCTTTGCGGGAGTTTGGCCCGCCAACCACCATCACAATAAAATTCTCAGCATCTTTATATACACACTGATTGCCTACCGGTGGTTTCAGCAGGTCACGATGTTCATCTATCCATTTTTTCAGGTTGAAAGGAGCAGCGATCGCCATAACAAAAAATTTAGAGCTGTAAGTTAAGAAAACTAGGGGTAGATTAAGTACAGAACCGCTATAAATGATACCCCTGTATGATTTTGGGTTTGGACTTTTCAATTTTACCTTTTCCATTTACCTTT
>JAFDXA010000102.1 GCA_018268185.1 Bacteroidota bacterium | reverse complement strand
TGCAAAAATAGGCCAAAGAGTTTACGTGGCTGAAAGATTACTTCCATTTAAAACTGCGGATGAGCCTGTCCATGTCAACCTGCAAAAAATCCTGCACAGGTTTAAGTGAGTCTGCATTAGGTGTTGCATCAAAATAAAGTGCTCCCCTGAGGAAATGCTTAGTGGTATCGCTAACGAAAAATTGCTTGGCCGTTGCTGCATTACCACCCACCCTGAAGAAGATACCTGTTATACCATTGTTTGTATGAAAAAGGCTGTCTTTAATAGACGAACTGGCAACCTGGTTCTTATTGGTCAGGTTATAGGCATCATTTACCATCCTGTCGAACTGGTTGATGCCAGCAGAATCCCTGTAAGTACCATCCGGCTGTTTTATTTTATACATAGCCTTGCCGCCAACGATCTTATAACTCAGGAAGATTCGGGCATTGAGTTTGGGGAAATCGATGTTGATCCAATAAGGATTTTCGGGATTACTGTCGAAGTAAGTACTATCCTGTATCACACTGGCATAAACGGGATACTCGAAACTGTAAGGATAATCAGGCCTGTTGAAGCTGGTATATTCATGTTGCGGCAGATTGATCCTGAAGTATCCCTTTTTACGGGAAGTGTATGTGGAATTACAGGCTGTGAAAAAAAACAGCGTTAATAAAAGAAAAGAATATTTTTTCATGAAGGATTTTCTGTTTCAGCAGGTTTAATGATCACTTTCACTTTATCGATCCTGTTTTTGTTTATTTCCAGTGGCACAAAGGTAAAATCTCCCTGCACAAGTTGCTCGTTTACCTGTGGAAACTCGCCGGCAATTTCAAGTACCAGTCCGGCAAGCGAATCGCTTTCCCCGCGGATAGAGTCGAAGGTATCAACTGGCAGTTTCATCGCTTTACACACATCATTGATCATTGTTTTGCCTTCGAAAATATAATTATGATCGTCTATTTTCCTGTTTACACTTTCTTCATCATCGAATTCATCCTTGATATCTCCGATGATCTCTTCCATAATATCTTCCAGCGTAACAATACCTGATGTTCCCCCGAATTCATCTACAACTATGGCGAAATGGTACCTCTTTGTTCTAAAATCCTGCAGCAGGTCTTCTATGAGTTTTTGTTCATGTACAAAATGAGGAACCCTCACTAATTCATGCCAGTCGAAATCAGCGGGTTTATCCAGGTGAGGAAGCAGGTCTTTTGTATGCAGCATCCCTGCTATTTCATCCAGGTTATTCTTGTATACAGGCAGGCGTGAGTAATGCAGTTCTTCTACTTTCTGCAATACTTCGGCAAAGTTCATGTTCATTTCAATACCACTCACATCCAGCCGGGTACGCATGATCTGTTTCACCATGGTGCCACCGAATTTCCGGATGCCCTTCAATATCTGTTTCTCTTCTACAGTGGCTTCATGTTCGGGCAGCAGGTCGATAGCATAATCGAGGCTGCTGTTATCGATGGCCGAAGAATTTTCAGAAGAAAGTTTTTTTTCTATGTTATCACTGAACCGGACCATTCTTTTGCTGAGCCTGTAAAAAAGGCTACTGAATATTTCAATGATAAGCGAGGCGGTAGAAGCGAACCATATCTTATGATGCGTGGCCCAGACCTTGGGCAGTACTTCAGCAAACAGAACAATGATGGTAGTAACAGATACCACTTTTATGAGGAACACGATCCAGAATCCGAAATCGAAACCCGAAAGCCAGTTATCGATAAGGATATTGGAGATGAGGATGATGCCGATGTTTACAAAACTGTTGGTGATGAGCATGGCTGCCAGCAGTGTTTTTGGCTGCTCGAGCAGGTTCACGATCCTTCTGAAAGAAGGTTGCTGCCTTGTTTTAAGTACATTGATATCTTTAACTGTAAGTGAGAAGAAAGCCACTTCACTTCCGGCCACCAGGAAAGAAATGATCAGTAGTACAAAAATGATAAAAAGCAGTACTGTGGTAGCGGCAGGGGTAATTGCCAGGAAAACAGGTAATTTATTTAGCGTAGTACTGATGACCGAATGATAATCCAAAACAAGAAATTTAAGTAAACAATTATTTTAAGGACGTTGTCCTGTAAAATATGGATTTAAAAAGGCAGGCGTTCTTCTGAACCTTCTTCGGGATGCTGCCCTTCATTACCATGATGAGGATCTGTATCATCGAAACCTCCGGATGGCATTGATCCGTCATTTCGTTTATCAAGCATGATCAGGTTGTCGCCTACTATTTCGGTGGCGAATTTTTTATTTCCCTCTTTATCTTCCCAACTGCGGGTTTTAAGGCGTCCTTCAATATATACAAGGCTGCCCCGATGAAGATATTTCTGTGCCAGTTCGGCAAGCCCACGCCACAAAACAACCGTATGCCATTCCGTTTGTGATATCAGTTTACCGCTCCTGTCTTTGTAAGTTTCGGTGGTAGCCAGCGAGAATTTTGCTACCGCAATATTTCCTTCCAGGAACTGCATATCCGGATCTTTCCCGAGATTACCAATTAGCATTACCCTGTTTACGCCTCTCATATTGCTGATATTTTAATTGATCGCTTATTGATTCGTATCGTCAAATTTAAAGATACTGATTTTATCCGTTAATTCCTTTGGGCAAGATTTACACATTATATCCTGACCAGCGCCCTTGTTTCGCGGTTTTTAGGTCTATCAGAAGAATTTTTCTTCTTCAAAATAAGTTGTAATAAAACGGGGAAAAGCCAGTTTTTTCATCTTCGTTTTTGAAATGAGCTCATAGCCTTCAATCAACTGCGGCCCCTTCAATTCGACGCTGATAAAACAACCGTGAATGGTTTGATGCGTAAGCTGTTGCCTGTATGTTTTTGATATTGACTTGATTTTATTTGCACCAATTGATCGTTGTTTTAACCAACCCTGAATTTCCTGCTCCGGATTTTCTGCCGGTTCTTTTCTTTCAACGAGTATGAATTCGTGAAGATTTTGCCAGATATCTTTCCCGGCTCTTTTCCGGATGAAATGTTTTCCTGCCTGAGATACGATCAGGTAATAAAAGTACCTGTGCTTTTTTACCAGTTTGCCGGCCTTTACAGGGTAGTATTCCTGCCTGCCCTGCTGGTAAGCTGTGCACTTTTTCTGCAATGGACAGGTTGCACAGGTTGGTGATTGCGGTTTGCAAACGGTTGCCCCAAAATCCATAATAGCCTGGTTGTATTTTGCAGCTTTTCCATCCGGAAGCAGTTCCTGGGCAAGCATATTAAAATCATTTTTTCCAGAACTGCTGTCGATCGGTGTTTCAATGCCAAAATACCTCGCCAATACACGCATTACGTTGCCATCAACCACGGCGTGAGGCAGGTTATAGGCAAATGAAGATATGGCCGCTGCCGTATAAGAACCTACCCCTTTCAACTTAAGGATATCGGCATAGGTTGATGGAAAATTACCTTCCAATTCGTCGCTGATATACTTTGCCGTTGCAACCAGGTTCCGGCAGCGGGTGTAATAGCCAAGCCCTTCCCAGAGTTTGAACACAGCAGATTCCGGAGCAGACGCCAGTTTATTGATTGATGGAAATTGTTTGATAAAACGGTTGTAATAATCAAGCCCCTGTTCAACCCTCGTTTGTTGAAGTATGATCTCACTAAGCCAGATTTTATATGGGTCCTTTTCTCCTTTCCAGGGCATTGTCCTTTTGTTGGATTCCCTATCCCACCTGAGCAGGGTTTCGGTAAAAAAGTACTTTTTTTTATTGTTCATGGAGCCCTTGAAAATATTTTATTATAAACCTATTGATAATCATCCCATTATTTTGAATTGTCAATTTTGTTTTATATCTTAACTCCTCAAATGTAAAGCATATGAGAAAAGCAGACCTTATCAACAAAATATCTGATAAGACCGGCATCCCGAAAGTTGATGTACTGGTAACTTTAGAGACCATGTTCAGAGAGATCAAAGCTTCTCTTGCCAGCGGCGAAAACCTTTATGTAAGAGGCTTTGGCAGCTTTATCATAAAGAAACGTGCCGCAAAGATCGGCAGAAACATTAAGAAGAACGTAGCCGTGGCCATCCCCGAACATTTCATTCCAGCCTTTAAGCCTGCCAAAGAATTCGTGCAGGAAATTAAAAACTCTCCAAACATAAAAGAAGCCCCGGAAGTTCAAGACGAGAACGAAGAGTAATGTAACTTTGCTGATTCCCGTAAGGGATTCTTCAAATTTATTGCTCAGTGAAAAAACAAGCTCTTCTGGCTATAGCAGGCGCAGTAACCGTGTTATTGCTCTTCTGGTTTGGCCGTACTACAGAAACCAAAAAGGCAGTTCAGCTACCGATGACATCAGGCCCAAAAGAGTTTGATGTTCAACAGTTTATTAATTCCACCAAGTTAAAACTCTCCCCGGAACAGGAAGTTTTCATCTCAAAACTGGAAAACGGCATCAGCCGTGGCAATGTTCCTGCGCAACAGGTTCAGGCATATAACAGCCTGGCAAATTTCTGGAAAGACAGTTTACAGCTCCTCGAGCCATATTTATTTTACCTGGGCAAGGCTGCCAAGTTGGATAATTCAGAAAAAAGCCTCACCTTCGCAGGCCAAATATTTTTGGAGGCCTTGAGGGGAGAACAGGATGAGTCGAAACTTTCCTGGGAAACCCGTGAAGCTATTGAGTTATTTGAAAATGCCATCAGGTTGAATCCTGCTAACGACGATCTCAGGATCGGACTGGGAAGCGCCTATGTTTACGGAAAAGGGCGTGGAGGTAATCCTGAAGAAACCATGAAAGGTATCCAGGAACTTCTGGCTGTTGCCAGAAAAGATTCCAACAACATGAAAGCACAAATGGTGCTTGGTGTGGGTGGATTGGTTTCGGGTCAGTTCGATAAAGCCCTGGAACGTTTTCAACGTGTTGTAAACAAGGAACCTGAAAACCTGGAAGCTATTGCTTATCTCGCCGATGCCTATGCAGCAAAAGGCAATAAAGAAGAAGCGATCAAATGGTATACGATCAGTAAAAGACTGGCAAACAATCCGCGTTATGCCGAAGAGGTTGACAAGCGGATCAAAAGCCTTCAGTAATAAAGCTGGAAAAACAAAATATTCGAACTTATTTAATTAACTAAAAAGACTAGGTTATGCCTTGTGGTAAAAAGAGAAAACGTCATAAAATCGCTACTCATAAGCGCAAAAAACGTTTAAGAAAGAACCGTCATAAGAAGAAGTAATTTTCTCTTCCTCAAGGTGCCCGGCTATCTCCATGCCCGGCACCTGTTTGTGCATAATACAATAATGAACTGTATCATTATTGGTTATGCTTTTTATGCTTTCCTTCCGTGATGCATAAGTGTCTTTTAAAATTTTACGCTTGACCAAGGAACTGATAATAAATGCAGAGTCGCAAGGCGTAGAGATTGCCCTGCTGGAAGATAAAAAACTGGTGGAATTGCATAGCGAAAAAGCTGATGCCAGTTTTGCCGTAGGTGATTTGTACCTGGGAAAAGTAAAAAAGCTGATTCCCGGGCTCAATGCTGCATTTATTGAAGTGGGTTTTGAAAAAGATGCTTTCCTGCACTATACAGATCTTAGTCCTTATGTAAGGTCTATTCTCAAATTTACCAACCAGTCTATCAACGATAACACGCCTGAAGGCCTTGATTTCTCAAAATTCAAGGTTGAACCTGAAATAATAAAAACAGGTAAGATCACCGAGGTTCTCAATGGTAAACCAAATATCCTGGTACAGATCCTCAAAGAACCTATTGCTGCCAAAGGGCCCCGTCTTAGTTGCGAACTTTCATTACCAGGCAGGTTCGTAGTGGTAACTCCGTTTAATGACATCATCGCTGTTTCAAGGAAGATCCATTCATCTGAAGAAAGGAAAAGACTGCATAAAATTATTGAAGCTGTTAAGCCAAAGAATCTTGGGGTGATCGTAAGAACAGCAGCAGAAGGTAAACACACTGCCGAACTGCATGAAGATCTGCTCCGCCTAGTTGCCACCTGGAAAACGATTCAGCGGAATCTAAAAGGTGCTGTTGCCCCGGCAAAGATCCTGAGCGAGCAGGGAAAAACAACCAGCATGCTCCGTGATCTGCTCAATGAGGATTTCAACCGCATTGTAGTAAACGACAAAAGCATATTTGCTGATACAAAAACTTATATCCAGCGCATTGCCCCGGATAAGGCAGAGATTGTTTCATATTATAACAACGGCTTGCCGATCTTCGACAATTTCGGGGTTACCAAACAGGTTAAAGCAGCGTTCGGTAAAACCGTTAACCTGCCCAGCGGCGCATACCTCATTATAGAACACACTGAAGCTCTTCACGTAATAGACGTTAACAGCGGCTACAAGAGCGTAAGCAATAACCAGGAACAGAATGCCCTGGAAACAAACCTGGAAGCGGCGGAAGAAATTGCAAGGCAGCTTCGCCTGCGTGATCTTGGCGGTATCATCATCGTAGACTTCATTGATATGAAGCTGATGGAGAACAAAAAGAAACTTGCCGATGCCATGGATAATTTCATGCGCAACGACAGGGCTAAACATGCGGTTCTCCCCATCACCAAGTTTGGATTGATGCAGATCACCCGCCAGCGAATGAGGCCGGAAACCAATATCAACACAAGTGAGGTTTGCCCAAGCTGCAACGGTACCGGTAAAATTTCATCAACACTTATACTCGAGGATGAAATAGCCAAAAACCTGAACTACCTGATTATGCAGAAGCATAAAGGGCTCACAATAGAAGTGCATCCTATACTTCATACCTATCTTACTGCAGGTTTTCCAAGCCGCCGGTTGAAATGGTGCTGGAAATACAAACAGATCATTAAGGTTAAAGCAAACTCAACCTATCACCTTACAGAATTCAAATTCTTTGATGATACTGATGAGGAGATCAAACTCTGATCAGTACAATTGAAGGGTAATTCCAGGAATTGTACGAACTTCTTTATCAGGCCCAACAACCTTCACATCATCGAATATTACAATTGTTCCCGGAATACATCGTTCCATCAGGGGTTTTACAGGTTTCAGGCTGTTACTTGTGATCGTGCCCTTTTCCACTGTTTTAAAATTTGCTCCTGTAAAATATACCGTAGCGCTTACGACTTTAAATCCTACTTCAAATTCAAAATCGGGTGCTTCAGCCCTGCAATAATCCTGGTTCTTGAAAACAATTGAACGCATGCGACCAACTCCAGGCTCCTGTTGAAGAAACAGAACGGATGATGCTTCGCTTTTTGCAGCTTCAGCATAAACAGTGGGTACGTTCTTCACAACATTTGCATCAACTGTATTTAATGCTGGGAAAAATACAGAACTGAGTGAGATGAATATATGTTTCATAAAAAGAGTTTTAGAATGAAGAATAAAAACCAGTTTCGCCATCATACAACAGGCGATGGCGAAACTGTATGATATTGGACACTACCAAGACTATCTTACCTGCATGATCATATCTGAACATTCTTTCCGAAAATATTCCTGAGTTCATCTGCAGTAATTGATTTAAACTCGCCGCTGATCTTCTTATTACGTTCAATGATAAATTCCTGCTTGTACTGGTAGATCACACCATTAAGCTTTGTGAACCCAATTAGCAAAGCCGATTCTCCTGCCGGCATGTTGGAAAACACAAAATTTCCATCTTCGTTGGCATCAGCCTGCCCACGAAGAAACCCTTTGAACGACTTATAAAGAATAAAGTATTGCATCCTGCTCTTGTTGTAAGTGATCGGGAAATCAAATTCAACTTCTGTTTGCTGTTGAGGATCCATAAACCTGTCGCAGTTTATCCAACCCAAAGTACCAACTTCAGCTGGTGCATAATACTGTTTCAGTTGGCCAGCAAGTGACCGTGGCTTCCAGTTGCTTACTACTGAATCAGGGTAACGTACCCATTTTTCTCTGCGTGCTGCTTCATCCTCTGAATCCTTATAACGCCTTAGTATGTATTGCAATCGTGGTCCGTAACGGGAAATAAGGTAATTGGTATCTATCGGGCCTTTATTGGTTGGAATATTTTTAGGCCAATACGAAACCGTTTGAAGAAAGACTTTTGGTTTGGCCGATTTACAATTGATTGAATCTACCAGTTGCCCAAGTGTTATCTTATGTTCATAATAATAAACAGGTTCATCCAGCGACCTGTAAACACGTGCTGCTGCTATTTCTTCCAGCGATTGATAGCTGGTCACTTGAGGAGCGTCCCATGGGTTACTATCTGTAAAATTGATTGTTTCCCTTGCCGGGGATAACAGAACAGCTGCCCGTTTCCAGTTCATGTTTGCTGAAGCATCACGCTCTCCATAAAAAAGCTCCATGGCATTTTTGCTGAGCAGGGGAAACTGAACATTTAGTGATTGCCCGGCTTTCAGTTTCAGCTTAGCGCCACCGGATTCCATACCGATAAAATAACTGCCTCCCGACATCAGCAACTTTCCATCAGAAACTGTTGCAGCATCTGTTCTGAAAAGATCCTCACTGCTTGTTACTTCAATCAGTCTAACCTTAATATCTCCCTTTACTGCAGCGCCATTTTCCTGTTCCAGCCGGGATGGGTCTACTGTAATTTTCAATCCTTGCTTTCCGGTTATAGTAGTTTCATTTTTATGAGAAACAACAAATTCCTGTGTCATGCTTTTGCAATAGGTTGCTGCATAACCTGAAATATTGATTGTTTCAGTTTCAGAAACCGGGGGAACGGAAGAATCAATGCTGGTTTGGGTCTTCGCAGCATCTATCGGATCTTTTTGTTTGGTTTTACAGGAGGATAAAAGGATGGAAGCGGCGAGCATCAGCCGCATGGCTGTGTGTAAAGTTTGCATGGTAGATACATTTGAATGTTAGGGATGAAGTGTAAACCAGAACACAGAACGCCACGGGAAAGCACTTATGATAAAGCCGCTGCTAAGAATTTGTTAAACGAAAGTATGTGTAGACAATAGAGGATTTCTGGAATAAAAAAAGGCTGCAGAAAACCTGCAGCCTGTATATCTTTAAATTATGCTGTTAGTGATGATGATTGTGTTGCATAGCCACAAGTTCTTCTGTACTTACTTTCTTCTCTTTCGGCTTTGTTTGTGACTCGGCCCAGTTGAAGAGTTTTTCTGTGATCAGCCTGCGATATGTTGCATCTACCTGCTTTTCATCTTTCATCATACGGTCGATATAACTTTCCAGCCAGCTCATATCTTCACCCATATTCATTTGTCCGAAATAACGGGCAACTTCTTCACGCATGTGATTACGGAGTTCGGTTTCATTAACTTCCAGCTTATTATCTGTAATAAGCTTGTCGCTGATCAGGGTCCATTTCAACTGGTTGCTGAAAGCGGGAAATTCTGCTTCTGCCTGTTCTGAGGTTTTAGGTTTTTCTCCACCGGTTTGCAACCAGCGCTTGAGGAATGATTCCGGGAACTGCATATTGGTTTCGTCGATCAGGAAATGATACAACTGGTCATGCAATTGATTACGGCTTTGTGCTTCCCAGTATTTTTCGATCTCTTCTTTCAATGCATTGCGCAATTCAGCTTCTGTTTTGATTCCCTTGCCCGGGTAAACTTCATTGAAGAATTCTTCGTTGAGTTCACGCTTTTCAATCAGACCAACTTTGGTAACTGTAAGTTTGAAATATTTATCGGCAGCTGCTTTATCATCTTTTTCAAAACCCAGGTCCTGCAGCATCATTTCAAGCTTGTCTCCTTCAAAGGTTTTACTCAGCTGGAACACAAAACTGTCTCCTGCTTTTTTCCCCATGAGTTGTTTCTGCATGGCCGGGGTAAAATATTTCAACAATACAGAATTGTCTTTGCTGATGCCGCCTTCAACCGCATTGCCATCCTTATCTGTTTCAACAAAAGAAACATTCAACACATTCTCTGGATTGTCGATTGATTCGGGTTCCGTCATTTTTCCGCCTTTGATCTGCATGCGGTTAATTTCTTCGTTCACCATGTCATCGGTTACGGTAACCTTGTGCAAAGTGAGTTTTGCTTTGTCAAGTGCAGGAATTTCAAAAGCAGGTTTCAGTCCGATCTCAAAATCAAAGTGAACATCTGAAGGGTTGTTCATATCAAGCTGGCTTGATGCGTTTTCAAGTGGAAGTGGTTGAGCGAATATCTCTGGTTTTTCATCGTTGAGATAAGTAAAGAGTTGCTTTTCCACGGCACGGATCACTTCGTCATTGAAAATAGAAGGTCCATACATTTTCCTGATCATACCAACCGGTACCATTCCTTTTCTGAAGCCTGGTATATTGGCGGTTTTTGAATATTCCTTCAGCTTTTTATCAAAAGAAGGGAGGTAATCTTCTTTGCTGATCTTAACAGTGAGTTTGTCGTTCAGTAACCCAATGTTCACTCTTTCTACTGTAGCCATTGTTGTTTTTATTAATAGATTTTTATAACAAACAAGGAACAAGGCATGCTGAACTTCAAAGTTCCGGATTCCTTGTTCCTTGTTCAGTATTGGTTGGTGCGGATGATAGGGGTCGAACCTACATGGATTGCTCCGCCAGATCCTAAGTCTGGTGCGTCTGCCAATTTCGCCACATCCGCTGAAACGGGGGGCAAAATTAAGGGTTTTCTTCCTAAAAGGCGGCTTAAAAACCTAACTTATTACGCCTGCAGCGCAAGGGAATTCTTAAAGCCTTCGTTATACGCACGTAACGAGCCGTCTTTTTAAGTAAATTCGTAATAATACAATGGAAACCATACCAACCATAGAACCCTATAATCTTTCTGAAGCCGAGGAAAAAAAAGAGATCCTGCGCCAGTACCGGGCACTTTTACGTGTATTGAAACAAAAACTCAAACCGGGAGACAAGATACTTCTCCGCAATGCCTTTGAGATGGCTGCCGAAGCCCACAGAACCATGCGACGCAAGAGTGGTGAACCTTATATCCTGCATCCCCTGGCCGTAGCCAAAATATGCGTGGAAGAAATCGGTCTCGGTATCCGCAGTACCATCTGCGCCCTGCTGCACGATACGGTAGAAGACACCGATATAACCCTGGAAGATGTGCAAAGGGAATTCGGTAACGAGATCGCTAAGATTGTTGACGGCCTCACCAAAATATCTACCGTTCTGGATGCCAACAGCAGCCAGCAGGCAGAGAATTTTAAAAAGATATTGCTTACACTTACCGATGACCCCCGGGTTATCCTTATCAAGCTGGCCGACAGGTTGCACAACATGCGAACCATGGACAGCATGAAAAGGGAGAAGCAATTAAAGATATCTTCGGAAACCGTATATGTGTACGCCCCGCTGGCACACCGCATGGGCCTGTACAATATCAAAACTGAAATGGAAGACCTGGCGATGAAATACATGGAGCCGGATACCTACCGTTACATTGCCCAGAAATTACAGGATACCAAAAGAGAGCGCACCCGCTATATCAATGACTTCATCAAGCCATTAAAGGAAAAACTGGAAAAAACCGGGCTTGATTTTGAAATTTACGGCCGCCCCAAAAGCATTCACTCCATCTGGAATAAAATAAAAAAGAAAGGTGTTGCCTTTGAAGAAGTATATGACCTCTTCGCCATCCGCATCATTGTAAATTCAGCCCAGGAAAAAGAGAAGGAAGATTGTTGGAAAGTGTACAGTATCATCACGGATGCTTACAACCCTTCGCCTGAACGTTTGCGTGACTGGCTCAGTAATCCCAAGAGCAATGGATACGAAGCGCTGCATACAACGGTAATGGGCCCGCAAGGTAAATGGGTGGAGGTGCAGATACGCACCCGCCGCATGAACGAGATCGCAGAAAAAGGCCTGGCTGCCCACTGGAAATACAAAGAAG
>JAFDXA010000101.1 GCA_018268185.1 Bacteroidota bacterium | reverse complement strand
TCCTGCTCCCTGTTTTTTATGCCCCGTTTGTTAATAACCGGCAATTTTCAGCTTTAAATTTTGTTAAGCCATACGGAACAGGCGCTCCTGCGCCGGAAATTACTTTCTGCTCACCTATATTTGTACACGCATTAAGGCAACCCTTATAAACCACCCCAGATGAAACGCATCTCTATATTATCCCTGGTTCTATTATTAACAGGTCAGTTGTATGCCCAGTCTTTTATGCATGGTGCCGGCCTCACCGTAATAGGCGGATACAGCAACGGAAGCTCCGTTATTTTTGCAGAAGGCATTACCTATTCTCCCCGGTTTAATTTCTATGAAACAGAAAAACTATCTGTCTCTGCAGGCATACCGCTCAGTATTGGCCTCTCGTCTACTGCAACAAGTTATGATCTCAATACCCAGAGTTTTGGTTACAGCCTCGGCTTTGTAGCCAATATACCATTGATGGTGAATGTAAATGTGGGAAGAGGTTCAACAACTGCTAACAGGCAGAAAACCGGTTACTTTGGTGGCGTAGGTATCGCTTACAACCGGGGCGATTTTGTAAGTATCATCGAAGTTGACCAAAACGGCAATCTCGTAAATCAGCAGGAAAATAATATTGGTCCGCAGGCTAATGCCGGCTTCCGTTTTGGAGTTGGCAAAGCACATAAAAATATTGAACTCAGACTCTCCTATTTTAAAGCGCTCAATGGAGCTAAAGCAAATGTATTCGGCATCGCTGCTTTATTCAACTTCTAAAATCAGTATTTCTCTTTCCTTTGCGGATTTTGGTTACTGAACTTATATTTTATCATTTGAAAATACTGTTATGAAGAAAGCTATTTTATTCCTTGCCCTTGCTTTTACCCTGGAAACATCTTTTGCTCAATCCTTTTTACATGGCGCCGGTATTTCGGTGATGGCTGTTGATCAAACCCGTGGCGATAACAATGCCTGGAATTATGGCTGGGGGCTCACGTATACACCACGATTCAACTTCCTGGAAACTGAACAACTTGCTGTGTCTGTAGGCATCCCACTTACTGTAAGATATTCGCTGTCTTCATCAATTGCCTATTCCCAATCAGGCTATTCTTACAACAATTCATCCATCGGCATCGTTGAAAACCTGCCGCTTATTGTTAGCCTTAACTACGGAAGAGGCTCAACACGTGCCAACAGGAGCCGTTATGGATTCTTTGTTGGTGGCGGTTTTGCCTACGAACATGGAGATTACTTTGCAGATATTTACGATCCCGCAACGAACAGTTACATTGAAAATTATTCTACCAATGTTTTCGGCCCTGCTGCGAATGCGGGAGCACGTATTGGTATTGGAAGAAAGCATAGGAATATTGAAGTAAGACTTTCATACATGAAAGCGTTGAACGAACTCAAACCGAATGTGTTTGGACTGGCCTGCCTGTTTAACTTTTAAAATAAAGCAACAAAAAAGCGCTCACATAAACGGAGCGCTTTTTTGATTGAACTATCCGGTTGCTATTTCAGGTACTTATCAAACCATTCAACAAATTGCTGTTCTTCCACTTCACTGTTTTTCCATCCATGATTACCGCCTTTTTTGATGACGAATTTGTTGGGCACTCCTGATTCTTCCAGTTTTTTTATAAATGATTCCGATTGCTGCATGGGTACAAGCCTGTCCGCATCTCCGTGTGCAATCAATACCGGTGGATCATCCGGTGATATAGAATAGATCGGAGAATGCTGCCGGGCAATATTCAGTTTGGCATCCATATCAGTTACTGATACATAGGTACGGGTAGTATCATTCCATTTTTTAAAATCAAATGCTGCTGCCAGCCCGGTTGCCACCAATATAGCCTGCGTGGCAGTTGTATTCAAACCCTGCTGGCCATAATTCAGGAAATCGGTTGGCGGGTAAAATACCGCTGCTGCCTGTACACGTGCTGAAACTTTATCAACAGCATCACCGCCTCTTTTATCCTGCTTATCATCCGCTGTGGCTACCATGAGTGAAAGATGGCCGCCGGAAGAAAGTCCGGTAATGCCGATCTTATCGGGATCTATTCCAAATTCCTTCGCATTGTAACGAACAAAACGAACCGCTCTTTTTGCGTCTTCAACTTCATCGGGAATCGCATACCTTGGCTGTGAACTGGTCATCACTTCAAAAACAGTGTAGCCACTGTTTAGGTATATCCTGTCTTTTTCTTCAAAACGCGACAGCATATCATAAGACGAACGCCAATTTCCACTCACGATACTAATGATCGCCTTGCCATTGGCACGTGCCGGACTCTGCATCACCATCATCAGAGCAAGCCCGTCTTTTCGGCCATATACAAGCTCTTTTCTCTGAACCTGGAGGCTGTCTTGCGACCGGGTTTCAACCGTTGTTACCAGCAGCAACAGTAACCATAATGATCTTACCATAATAAAAAAAAAATTTCGGATAACCAGGTTCAAACGCTGTACCAATATGATGTACAGGTTTTGTTAAAGAATCCGGAGAAAATAACAATCGCAAGCTGAAAAGGTTGAACAATACTTACTCTCCTATCCAGATCACCGAATTGCCGGTGCCAAACCTGTTCTCTTCCCATTGGGTGTTGGCGGGGTCGAGTATCCACTTGCCATCAACAATAAATTTATAGGTATGCTTACCACGGTTCAGGTGCAGACTGAAAACCCATTCATCTCCCACTCTTTTCATAACAAGAGAATTGGGGTTGAAATTATTGAAGTCGCCGCTTAGTATTACTTCTTTGGCATCTGCATAACCTTTAAGTCTGAATGTATAATTAGAATCCAATGCCAGGTACGAATTGGGTGAATCGCCGCCCTTTACGGTAACCGGGTTCTCCGGATCAGGCATCTGCTTACCATCTACAACAAAAGCGTATTCATAATTGCCCGGGCCAAGGGCATAAGCAAATTGCCATTCGTCTCCTACCCGTTGCATATACAGTTCATCTTTTCTCCAGTAGTTGAAAGAACCGGCCAGTACCACTCTTTTTGCATCCGGGTAGCCCTTCAGCCTGAAGAGGTGCGGTTTACCGAGATGAATAACAGAATTATAACTGTTGAATTCATTGGGATAATGGTCGGGATTACCCGGATCTTCTATCCAGTTGCCATCAACCACGTACTTATAAGTGTGGGTGCCATTGGCGAGGTACACCGGCAGTTCCCAGCCATTGCCTGACTGCTTCAGTTGAAGTTCCCTGGGGCGCCATTGGTTAAAGCTTCCTGCGATGTAAACACGTTTTGCATCATGGAAACCATCCAGCCTGAATGTATAATTCGTTTTAAAAAAGATCGAATTGGTATTTCCCTGGCCATCATTTTCACGAAGCTGGTTATCAGGATCAAGCATCCAGTTGCCGTCTGCAATAAACTTATACCAGTATTTACCGGGGCCAAGTTTCACATCGGCTACCCAGCCACTGTCGGTACGGTTCATTACTAAGTCTGCAGGATTCCAGTTGTTGAAACTACCTGCAAGCGTTACATGCCTGGCATCAGTATGATTTCGCAGGAAGAATGTTACTATTGAATCACGGGAAGCAAAAGCACTCTTATTCCTGAATTTGTTTACACCAATGGTAAGGCCATTATCAACAGCAGGAAATAAAGTATTTACATCGTGATCACGGGAAGCAAAAATTATTTTATCGGCAACGTTGGCGAGATCATCGGAACTTATAAGCGGCTTGGTTATGGAAAGAACTAAATCATTATTCAGATCAATATGCCAGCCCAGTTTGTGCAGGGAATCTGTTTTATTTGTTTTCAGAAAGGTTTTTAGATCGAGGTCGCCCAATTCATACCGAACAATAAAACTGTCGAGATCTGCAGCAGCAATTTTCTTATCAATGCTGATGAACATTTTGCCATCACGTATGCTGTATACCTGTGCCTGTGTTGTAACCACGGCAGATACGAGCAGCAACATGGCTGCCAGTATACCGGGCATTAAACTCCATTTTTTCACAGTGTTTCTCACTTCCATATATACATTTTACGCTTTACAAAATTAAACCCTATTTTATGAAGCGACAGAAAATCAAAACCTAAAATTCCATCTGTACATGAAATATACGACAGGCATGATTTCTCCAGGTTGGTGATCAGTACCGGGAGGTTTGTTATTGCCTGTGAGCCTACTTTCATATTGTTGAGGTTACCATACAATGCTTCTGTTTTGCCATCGCCTGCACCGGTGATCTTTACCCTGCGCCCGAGTGTTACGTTCTCAAATATTTTATCGGGTAGCCGGCTATCGAGCAGGTTGGTCTCGGCACCGCAATCTATAATAAACCTGAGTTTTTTCCCGGCTATTTCCAGTTTGGTGATGATCTTATTTTCGGTGATGTCGAAATGAAAGATACTATACTCAGCAGTATCTTTCAGCAATTCACTCTGGTAATCCCTGGTTTCTTTCTTTGAAATCAGGTGCAGGTAAAGCAGGCTTTTTTCATAGTCGATGATCATTTCGCATTGCCTGAACAATTCAATCCCGAGCAGTCCCAGTATTTTAATTCCTTTGCTGTTTTCAATCTGGCCCAGGTTTACGAGGTCTGCTTCCACTTTATGGTATTTTATTCTTCCGAAACGAAGTTCGTTGATCTCTGTCTGGATACGCCCCGCAGCGCCCCCGGAAACCCCGGCCTGCTCCTGGTCTGATGAATGTGTTTGGGGGTAATGCCTGAAGTAAGTAAGGTTCAACACCAGGCCCGGCGCTCCTGTATCAAGAATAAAATTCCCCTTTACGGAGTCAATCGTAGCCGCTATGAGGATCAGGTTACCCGCCCGGCTGAATGGTATCACCGAAGTAGAATCGCTGCTCACAATGGGATCGTAGGCGAGTTGGATGTGATGCTGGCTTGACTTGAGGGATAACAATGAATCCTTGGGAAGCATTTTGCCCGGGTCAGGGCCGCCTGCAGCAAAGCAAAAACCCGGTATCAGGGCCCAAAGGAGCATCCGGAATCTTTTACCACAAAGAAAAATCATGCTGCAGGTTGAGTCATAAAAATAAAGGATAGTTGCGAACATTGATTGCCGCCTATGTAGAAATGCCTCTTACGAAACTTGCATTATTTTTTTATGATGAGCAGTGGCTCCTGGAGCATCACAAACATTTTTTTATAAATGTCTTTCAAAACTGGATACATATATGTGGAATAAGTCGCCTGTGTAAAGTTGATACTTATTGTACAGGAGACCAGGTTTGTCTCCTTTTCATAACTCATCGTTCTTGTTACAGAAACATCTTTATCCTGATCAACAATGCTGTAAGATTTTGGCATTTCGGCTACGGTATATCCGGCTGGCAGGTGAACGAGGTTTACAAGATTAACCGAGCGGCTGTAACCGAAATTTACTTTTGAAAAACGATCGTCTGAAAGGAATGGATTTTTTTTCATCCCCAGGAAGAGGTCTAACGGTACCTGGTAATAGTCACCTGCTTTCATAAATGTACCGTTGAAATCAGCGTGCTGTTCCATGGGTAAGGTATCGCTGTCGAGATTTACTGCCTTAATATTTTTCACTTCTACCAGGTTATCATCTTTATGAAAGTACTGTTTCAGGTATTGATCCTTATCTTCTGAATACATCCTGGCCTTTTCAACTTTTGCATAAGCATTGCTGTTAACGGTTACACTACCATCAAACACGCCATTGTCTTTAATATTGATCGTTGTTGAAATATGCTCATCGTATTTCATTTGGTCATCAGCGATGTTGATAAGCCCTCCTTTCTTCTTATTTACAACGAGTGCCGTTGTATTCAATATGCTTTCGGGAACAAGATTTACCGGTGTGAATTTATCAAGCCCATTGAGGTAATATTTTTTTGAATCAATCAATACACAAGCAAACACGGTATTAAACTCATCTACAAAGGGATAATCGGGATTTACTTCTCCATTAAACCTTTCACTTACCAGCATGGGGTATGCTTCGAGGCCGGCTTCACGTAGCAGGTTTACCAGGATGAGGTTTATTTCACCACTGTTTCCTTTTTTCTTCTGCCAGGCCTGTTTGATCCCTTCTTCAGAATATTTACTCAGGATATAATTCCAGCTCATATTGGATTTTACGTATTCATACACCTGCTTCATTTTCATATAAGGGCTCTGCGCCGATATGGATTTGATAAAGTCTGATGTGCCGGGAATATTTTTATTGAGTTGCACACCGAAAGATGTTTCGTCTGTCAGTTCCCTGATCACTTCATCCCAGGATGTCATGTATTTATTCCTGCTGAATTCGCCACCTCCATAACCGCTTAACTGGAATATCACTTTCTGGATATAGTCTTCCCGGGCATCCATATAAGGTTCATCTGTAAGTGCCGGAATATTATTCATTTCAAAATAAATGCTTCCCTTGTCTTTATCGGGTGTGATCGTAATAGGAAAATCTACCCGCTTACTCACCCTGTAGGCAAATTCCGCATTCGGCACAATGACAAGATTATACCGGCTGGTAACCACGGGCAGGTAGTCCTGGAATTCCCAACGGTCGAGCCCGCCATAACTCTTCATTTTGCTTACATACTTATACTCGAGGATACTGCCGGCTTTAACGGAAGGAAACGCAAAGGCCATCTCACTGCGGAGTTCGTTTATTTTACGGTCAAAAATGCTGCTCTTCTCCAGCTTTGTTGTTGTGAAATTACCATCAGCTTCCTGGTTGATGGTCATGCCATCGATGTCGTAGATCTCTTCAAAATCATCCTTCCTGTAATAACGGATTTTCACATTGGCTGCATCCCGGGCTTTATCAGTAAGAATTTTGAGACGGATATGATGACTTGTAACCATTCTGTAAGACTCGTCGAAATCTGTCCACGCCTCATTAAGCAATATCACAGCATCGGCATCTGCATCAAAAGAACATTTCTTCAGCCTGATATCTTCGAGGGTTGGCGCACCATAACCGGTAAACTCATGTACCTGTGCATGTACACATAGAGAAAGGAATATGAGATATCCCACTAACGGCAAACGGGAGAAGCAGTAAGTTTTTATCATTGTAAGGGTATGATTTGGTATTTAAATATAAAATTAATTGGCAATAAAAAAACATCCTGCGGCTATCCCGAGGATTCCACCGGCAACTCCTGCTACAACATCCATCATATCATAATGGCCTCTACCTGTAATAAGAGAAACTAATTCGAAACCGTAACAGATTGCTATCAGTGATATAAGTGCAATCAACAACGAGCTGATAAAGCCTATTTGAATAAAATAACCCGGAGCGCTTATTAAGAATAATCCCAGGGGTATCCCTACCCAGAAATGTTTCCATTTATCAGGTTCCCAGTTTTTCATGCTGATCTTTTTATTTCACATAACCCTCTTTCACGAATATAAAAAGAAAAGCCGGCCCCGGAGAGCCGGCCGTTCATTTGCTGGCATTGATCAGAAGTTAAATCCTATCCCGATCTTCATCATACGGTTTTTTGCATCAAAATCTTTGTTCGCATCCACCTTCGACAGGCCATAATCATAAGAAGCCATCAAATTCAGTCCATTGTTGAACTGGTACCCTATTCCTCCTGTGAGGCCCATATCCCAATGATTAAAGTAAGATGTTACTGGCACTTTAGTACTGAGGATATTGAAGCCAAGCGCTCCCGCAGACAATTTGAGATTGGCATTTGTAAGGTAAGATACCTGCGGACCGGCAAACAACTGTAAGCCCCCCATGTTCGCCTTCAATAAAACAGGAAGCTCCAGGTAGTTGAGTTGTAATTGAGCTTTTGCATTCACCCCAAGTATGTCAACTCCCTTTACATTCAGTTCGCCTTTCAGTTTATAACCTTTCTGTGCATAGTAAATGCCTGGTTCAACTGTAATTATATTGCCGATCGGAAGACTTACATAGGTGCCGGTATAAAAACCGGTACGGCTTCCGGTACTTACATAGTCTTTTGCAACATCGATCACATCATTCAGACTTTTAACAGCATCACCGCTCATGTCGGCTGAAGAAACACCAACACGAAAACCATAAGACACTTTGGATTGAGCAAAAGAACCAAGCGCTGATAACAGAGGCATTGCAAGTAGCATTATTTTTTTCATATAATAATTGGTAACGGGTTTTACAGCCGTACTGCTGCATGAGAAAGCAAATCGTAGTTAAAGCTTAAGCATGCCCCGGTAAGTTTTTGTTAAATGAAAATGCAAACAAATTCCTAAGAAACTTTACCGGTTAAACTCCCGGCAACCTGGTAAATCATACCACACATGAATAAGCAATAAGTTTTTGCTGAACCGGTTATTTATTAATTCCTAATATTGTAAAAAATACTACATGCAAAAGAGATTCATCCTGGCAACAGCCGTGCTTGTTATAGCGATTGGCGCATTACTGGCAGCTTCGTCATGCAAAACCATTGCAAGGGCTGCAGCAAGATACTGGACCAACAAACAGATCAGGGAATTCGTAGGCAAATGTGAAGACAAGTCAAGCCTGCTCCTTGGATCAGAGCGTGCCAAAAAATACTGTGATTGTGCTGTTGATGTGGTGGCAGAAAAATACAGGAACTATGAAGATGTGAAAAAAGCATCTCTTACCGACATACTTAAGATTGCCCAGGATTGCAAGTAATCTAAGGCTGGATAATATCCCAGAGGTTCCCATACAGGTCACTGAAAACGGCAACTGTGCCATAAGGCTGTTTTACGGGTTCCCGCACAAATACAACAGATTTTGAAAGCATGGCAGCAAGATCACGCTCAATATCATCTGTATACAGGAAAAGAAAAACCCTTCCTCCTGCCTGCCTGCCCACTTGTGCCTGTTGTTCTGCTCCCTCGGCTTTGGCTAACAAAAGAGCACAGGAACTCCCTCCCGGTGGAGCAACCCGAACCCACCTTTTATTTTCATCAAGCTTTGTGTCTTCGAGTAATACAAAATTCAGTTTTTGCGTATAAAATGTGATCGCTTCATCGTAATCATGTACCAGCAAACTGATGTGCGCTATATACTGCTCCATAAAATTATTTTACCGAATATAGTTTCTCTTTCATTAACATTCATGATTCTTATATAGCATCAGCCAACAGCCTGGCACAATATCCCGCATTCAATGTTGCTGTATACACAAGGCTGCCTATATTTGTACACGAAGTTTTTTTCATGAAGAAGATCGCAATGATACCGGCTCGTTATGCGGCCACACGTTTTCCAGCCAAACTCATGCAGCAACTTGGAAACAAGTCTGTGATCAGGCATACTTATGACAACACGCTTGCCACCGGGCTGTTTGAAGAAGTGTACGTGGTTACCGACAGTGATATTATTTTCAATGAGATCACTGCCCATGGGGGCAAGGCGGTGATGAGTAAAAAGAATCATGAGAGCGGCAGCGACAGAATTGCAGAAGCCATTGCTGACATGGATATCGATATCGTTGTAAATGTACAGGGCGATGAACCTTTTGTGCAGAAAGAGCCACTCGAAAAACTACTGGCCACATTTGCCGATGAAAATGTACAGGTTGCTTCGTTGATGCAGGTATTAACAGAAGAAAAATTCATCAATGATCCCAACTATGTAAAAGTGGCGATTGACGAAAATTTCAATTCGCTTTTTTTCAGCAGGAGCCCGATACCTTATCCTCGTGATAAAACTGTAAAGCCTGTTTATTATGAACACATCGGTGTGTATGCATTCCGCAAACAGGCATTGCTCAATTTTACTTCATGGCCGATGACGCCACTCGAAGCCGTCGAAAAAATAGAATGCATTCGTTCCCGCGAACATATCATACAAATAAAAATGGTAGTAACGAAATAAATGGCTATAGAGATCTATACACCCGAAGACCTGGAAAGGGCTGCAAAATTTATGGCATCCAATTCAAAATAATACATTCAAAACCCACAATATAATTATATGGCTCACAGAAATTTTAAGATGATCGGTTATGTTGTTTATGGAAGAGGATCTTTTAACCAGCTTGATGACATCATCAAACCGCACAGGCAGGGAGATGCTCCCATGATCTTCCTTGTAGATCATTTCTTTGAAGGAAAAGCTTTGCCCAACCGCATCCAGTTACGCGGAAAGGATAAGATCATTTTTGTGGATGTGACCTATGAACCAAAAACAACTTATGTTGATAAACTGGCTTCAGACCTGAAGGCAGAGTTCGGAAAAGTAAGCGGCATCATCGGTATCGGTGGTGGTTCGGCCATGGACCTGGCCAAAGCTGTTTCGCTGATGATGAACAACCCGGGAAGCAGTGCCGATTACCAGGGATGGGATCTTGTAAAACTGCCCGGCGTTTATAAAGTGAATATCAAAACACTCAGAAGAACAGGTGCAGAAGTGAGCCGTACAACGGTACTTACCGGCCCCGAAAAGAAACTGGGTATGAATTCTGATTTCACACCATTCGACCAGATCGTACTCGATCCCGAACTTACAGCCAATGCTCCTGCCAACCAGCGTTTTTACACAGGCATGGATTGCTACATACATTGCATTGAAAGTTTAACGGGAACTTTCCTCAACGAATTCAGCAAAAGCTATGGAGAAAAAGCACTTGAATTGTGCCGCGAAGTTTTTGTACAGAAAAAAGTATGGGATGATGAATGCGACGACAAACTGATGATGGCATCTTATGCCGGAGGTATGAGCATTGCCTATTCACAGGTAGGTGTAGCGCATGCCGTGAGCTACGGGCTAAGTTATCTCCTGGGCACCAAGCATGGTGTTGGTAACTGTATTGTTTTCGATAAACTGGAAGCGTATTACCCGGAAGGCGTAAAGGAATTCAAGTATATGGTTGAAAAGAATAAAATCGATATACCCCAAAATATATGCAAGGGATTAACCGATGAACAGTTCGATACGATGATCAATGTTTCCCTCGGTATGAAACCGCTTTGGGAAAATGCACTTGGTAAAGACTGGGAAACAAAAATGAACCGCGACAAACTCAGGAGACTTTACGAGTTACTTTAATAACTTACCAGAAATAAAAAGGGATTGCATGGACAAATTCATTTACCACATGCAATCCCTTTTCTTTTAATACGGTTATACTGTTGCAGGCTGCATGCTCAACACTTCCCTGATCACACCTGCCAGTTGCTCTCCTTTTGTTTTTAGTTGCTCCGGCGTCCACATCAAACCAATAGCCGTAGAAACACAGCAGCTCATAATGGCATCGCTCGCAGAAAAATCTTTGGTCGCATGATGCATCACGGCGGTTTTCAGTTCAGGATGTAATGGGTTGAGCGTAGCGGATGTTTTAAGATGATCCCATTTGCGGATATAATGCCAGTTATTATCATACCAGTAAAAATTACCCGCAAGTATCCCCTGCTCTTTTAGTTTTGAAACCACTGCTCTTGTTGCTTCCTCTGTTGGCAGGAACCAGCTGAGGAAAGTACAGCTATCGCCTGCTTCATCGTGAATTTTCCTGAAAGAAACACCGGGTATCTGCGAAAGCATATCTTTTAATGCCTGGTGATTTTTCTTTTGTATGGCAAGGAACTGGTCTAATTTTTTGATCTGCGCCAAACCAACAGCTGCATGCAATTCACTGATGCGGAAGTTATAGCCGATAAAAGGATGAAGGTCCGCCCCGCGGTCAACACCTTTATGATCATGGCCATGATCGCTGTAACCATCGGAAGCAATGAAAACATCTTCCCTGTTGCTCATTACCACACCGCCTTCTGCACAGGTGATTGTTTTTACAAAGTCGAAACTGAAAGTTCCTGCATCACCGATAGTACCCAGGTATCTGCCTTTGTAAGTTCCCCCAATACTCTGGCAGGCATCTTCAAGCAGAATGAGCTTATGCTCCTTACAGATCTGCTGCAGGGCTTCTAAGTCGGCCATGCTGCCGCACATGTGTACCGGCATAATGCATTTTGTTTTTGGCGTTATGGCATTGCGAACGGCGGCAGGATCCAGTGTAAGCGATTCATCAATATCAACCATCACCGGAACGGCGCCCACGCTGAGTACAGCTTCAAAACTGGCAACAAAAGTGAATGAGGGCATGATCACTTCATCGCCATAACCGATGCCTAATGCACTCATCGCAGTGGTGAGCGCAGCCGTGCCGCTGCTTACAAGTTGTGCATATTTTGATCCGAAGGTTTTACAGATAGCTTCCTCCAGTTCCTTTGCTTTCCACTTTCCTTTTCGTGGACCGTCGAAACCATAACGCATGAGGATACCTGTTTCAAGCACTTCGTTCACTTCTTTTCTTTCCGCTTCTCCAAAGAATTCGTAACCGGGCATATTATAAGTGTATTTGGGTTATTTAATATTTTCCGGCACAAAGGTAAGGAGAATGGGAATTGAAGATTCGGGGAAGATGGTAGCTGGATGTTAGATACTGGATGCTGGATACCAAAAGCAAAGGGACCCGTTGCATTACGAGCCCCTTTTTTAATTATAGCTGGTTTTGGTTTACTTGATCGATGCGAACTGCCCGTTGTTATACAATTGGGCCGTTGCAAGTAATTTATCGTTGAAGTGCCCCTTGAACTTTTTGTTATTAAAGAAAACATAAGCTTCCGGGTTATCTTTCAACACTTCGTTCATCAGTTCAGCTGAATATGGCTGTATCCATCCTGATTCTCCTACCTGGAGGTAGAATTCATCAGCCGATACCTGTCCGTTGTAATATTTCTTGCAATAAATATTCAGCCTGCCTTTTACTGTCCTGATCGCAAAACCGGGCAAGGTTTCTGTGGCCACATGGCTGATCTTTCCGCCATAAAATATTTTCTGGGAAACTGCATAATGATCTTTGTTCTGGTAAGCCACGATCTGGCTTGCCTTGATCTTCTTCTTACCATCGGCAAGTAAATACGGACTTTTGAAGGCGCCGGTAACAAGCTTCAGGGTTTTGTATTGAACTATGCTGCCATCGTTCATTTTCACAAAACAATCGTAAGAGCCGTTCTCTTTCGAGTTAGACATTTCCGCTTTGCGTTGTGATTTTGAAATGGAGCTTGTACTACAGGAGTTTAATGTTGCGAGTGCGCATATAAGCAGCACGAAGGTGGATATAGGTTTTTTCATAATTGAGGATTTATCAGGGTCACCTCAATAAACGAGGCCTTTAACATATTATTGTGAAAGGATATAATTTTTTTTCGCCCTGTAAAAATCCTATTGTTC
>JAFDXA010000100.1 GCA_018268185.1 Bacteroidota bacterium | reverse complement strand
TGATTGTTCGGATATCAATTTCTCCGCCAATATCAAGCACTGTATTGTTAAGCCCGCCGATAGATGCAGGATTGATCATATTTATGCTCTGGAAAAGAAAGGCAGGTGTGATGTATTTTGTATCGGTACTGCTTGGGTTGGTGTAACCGGCAGAAATTCCTCCCATACCCCTGCTGATGATATTTTGGCTGGGCACCACATCGCCAACACCATATCTTGAGTAAGGGGAGTTTTCCTGTGCAACAGTATATGAATAAATGGACATGAATACCAGCAGTACGGAAATTCTCTTACGCCAGTCAGTTGTTGAGTTCGCTAAGTGCATACAGTCCTTTAAATAAAAAATTATGGTCGGCAAATATCTTGTTTTTAAGTTGACTGGCAAAATAGGCAGAATTACCCCCGGTTAAAACCACGTTAAAGTTCCCGTATTTCTGGCTGTATTTTTCAATGAAACCCTCGATTTCACTGGCAATTCCAACGATCACCCCACTCTGCAGATTGGTGTTGGTATCATACCCGATAAGGGGATAATTCCAGTCGGCTTTTGCCATCGGTAATTTGGCGGTAAACTCGTGCATGGACCTGAAACGCATATCCATTCCCGGGGAAATGCTGCCCCCGAGGAATTGGTGAGCCTGGTTCACGAAATTATAGGTGATGCAACTTCCCATTCCTATTACCAGGTTATTCTTACCGGGATAAAAATGAACGGCCGCTGCCGCCAGCGCCAGCCTGTCGGCCCCAATCGTTTCGGGTTTGCCAACAGGGGTAGTAAAATTGAGCCTGGTTTTATGAGAGAGTTTGTGAAAAATGGTTTTTTCTGATAATAGTGTTTCTATAGCCGGATCATGATTAATTACCGAAGAAAGAATTGCTTTCATCGGTTTGTGCAAATGAATTATTGCAGAAACTGTATCAATGCTATGATCGGGCAAAACAGATTCATCTATGAGTTGATCCCCTTCAAATATGGCAGCCTTTTGCCGAGTATTGCCAAAATCGAGGCAAAGTGTTTTCATGAATCTTTTGATTTGATGTTAAGCCCACCCAGGTTTTTAAAGTGCCCGTTCAGTTTGATTTTACCTTTCAATGATTCCATTTCTTTAAGTACGGGCAATACCTTAACCAGGTGCCGTTTTAAAAATTCCTGCCTGTGAAGTTCCTGCATAAATTCGAGTATGGTATATTCCTCTTCCAGTGACAATCCTGCGTGGTGGGCCACATCATAACTTACCAATTCGTCATCCGGCCTTGGAAATTCTTTTTCTACATTAAGATGTTTGTGTATCTCCCGGATGCCCATCAGTATTTTCTTCATCAGTGATGAACTGCCACGGGTTATATTCTGCGGGTAGTTCACAATGGCACCACTGTAAAGTTTATCCGGCAGTTCCTGTACAACTTCCAGTATTTTAAATACGCGTATCCCTTCTGTTTTAATATCCATCTTTCCATCTTCGTAAGTCTTACTGATCTCAAGAACCTGCACCAGTGTTCCCATTTCAGCGAGCCTGTCGTTGATCACAGCCGGTATGCCGAAAGGTTTTCCTGCTTCAAAACACTCTTTGATGAGCTGCCTGTACCGGGGTTCAAAAATATGAAGGTTGAGTTTTTCCCCGGGGTACACCACAATGCCAAGTGGAAATATGGGAATGAAATTGGTCATAAAACCAACAAGTTACTGCTTATCCTGTTTATACAGTTCCCTGAGGAAAACATATTTAATAAATGAATACCAGGCATAGGTTTTACAGATAAGAAATCCTTCCCAACCATCGAGAAAACCAAAACGGAGGATATAGGCATGAATAAAACTGAATGTTGGAGCGATGTATAGTTTTACAAAGGAAGCCTTTTTCTTTTTTAAAAAATACTGTTTTGCTCCAGCCTTTGCATACAGCATTGTTTTGTGAATGTAATCGGGAATGCTATCCACTGTGTAATGCTGTACGTAACCAGCTAAAGGTAAAGCCTTCTCCTGTTGGGGCAGGATGAGTTTCTCATGAACTTCCGTAGTGTTCCAGCTAACGTAGTTCCTGTTGAAAAGCCTGGCATGCCTGTCATTGCGCCATACGCCATACCGGATGCGCTTATTACAGAAATAATTCTTGTAGGCAATCGTATAAACTGTATTCGCTTCCTGCTCGGGCAATGCAGCAATTGATCTTTTTAATTCTTCATCTACCACTTCATCGGCATCAAGGCTTAACACCCAATCGTATCGGGCTGCATCATTGCCCTTATTTTTATTGATCCCGTATCCTTCCCAGGTAGTTTGTATAATCTTTACGCCAGCGCTTCTGCATATATTGATGGTATCGTCTGTGCTGCCGCTGTCAACAACAATAATATCATCAGTCAGACCCGAAAGTGCTGCCAGGGTTTTACCGATGATGTGGGCTTCATTCTTTGTTATGATCACAACCGACAACTTCATACTTAAATTTGTGTTGTCTTGGAGTTTATTTTTTCAAGTTTCCAGGATAATTGATTCTGTTACACAACTCACCAGGAATGTTTATTTGCTGCTGCCTGCCGGGTTAAGTCCCTCAAATATGCATATTTTAAAAAACCATACCAGGCTGTTGTTTTAGCGATCAGGTATCCTTCATACCCGTCAAGGAACCCAAGTTCGAAAAAATAATGTTTGATAAATCCGAACGACGGCGCTACGTACAATTTTATAAAGCTGGCCTTTTTCCCCTGCTTAAAATTCTTTTCAGCATGCAGACGTGCATAATTCATCGTCTTTTCTATATAATCATTAACACTGGCAGACGTGTAATGTTTAATTTTTCCTTCCAGGTTGATCACTTTTATACCCGGCTTTACATCAAGGTCTTCATGAACAGGAGCATCATTCCATTTTGCCATGGAACGGTTGAATACACGCATGTGCGTATCACTTGACCATTCACCGAATCTTATTCTTTTATTACAGAAATAATTCTGCCGCGTGATGCTGTAAATAATATTCTTATTTTCCAGGTTGATCTGATTCAATGATTGTTTTAGTTTTTCATCGGGCACTTCATCGGCATCGAGGCTTAGTATCCAGTCGTATTTTGCTTTTTCAATACCAAGATTTTTGGTAGCTCCGTATCCCAGCCACACTGTTTCCATGATTGTTACAGCAGGAAATTGTTTACAAACAGCAATGGTATTATCAGTACTTCCGCTATCAACAATAATAATATCATCCGACAGGCCGGCCAGCGCCTGCAGGGTTTTACCTATCTGCTTCTCTTCATTCTTCGTAATTATAACAACTGATAACATAAACTATCATTATAGACTGGCTGATTGGCATTTGTAGAGTTTGCATACAAGGCTCTGTTATTATGCTTTACAATAGTGCTGCCATTCTACCAAAGCGATAAATTTATACTACTTTAGCGTGTAAACAACAAAATCTTACACTGATTTATGAAAATAACGGGCATCAGCATAATCAGGAATGCAATCAAAAATGATTATCCTATTGTTGAAGCCATT